>JAAYZX010000074.1 GCA_012514635.1 Actinomycetota bacterium | reverse complement strand
GCTCAAGCCGATCCGTGATTGTGCCGATTATTTGATGTACATAAGGACCGTCATGGATCGAGAGTGGGGGTCCGTGGGTTCACCAGAAGCAGCCTCAATTGATGTATCGAGCGGTGGCAGCGCCCGAGTTACTTTGACTACTGCTTATGTAGTCATCATAGTCTTGGGCGCTGTTGCCATGCTTCTTGGGCTGTTTTGGTCCAGGGGAGAGTGGGGTCATGCGTTCTCTTTCTCTGCTGGGACCTGGGGCGTCGTTGCAGCAGGCTTGGTGTTCGTCGCCGCCGGAGTCTTTGCAGATCACTTCCGGGTACGTCTTGGCAAGGGTATAGAGGTCTCCGCCAGTTTCCTTCCCGACTTCCTCGCAGTCACCATTCTAGGCCCTTTGGCCGGAGCCGTTGTGTCCGGAGTTGCTGTTGTCAGCTACTGGCAGAAGGGGCAGCTACTTCGCAATCTGACGATTGTGGGAGTTTTTGTTCTCTCGGGAGGGACATGCGGTCTCATATATTTCTTACTGGGTAGTCAATTTGTTCCTCCGGGTGAGGCCATCAGTGGCCTAGGTTTGGCCGTGGGCGGCATTGTGGCCGGTATCGCATACCAGTTGGTCAACTTCATGCTCTTTGTACCCATCGCCTGGCTTAGACGCTCTTTGCGGCCCGTGGCTTATTTCAAAGAGGCACTGCAACCTTTCCTCCTCTTCCACATCTTCTTCTTAATCCTCAGCCTCGGACTGGTTTACAGTTTCCAGTATTCGGGGCCGTTCGGGTTCGCGTTGTTCTTTTTGCCGGTGTTCGGGCTTATCTATGCTTTTCGTGTTTACTCGCGGGAGATGGAGCTGGCCAAGCGTCTCGAGCGTTTCTCGTTGCAGATGGCGGCCAGCATGATCACGGCCCTGGACCTCAAAGATAATTACACGGCTCAGCATTCGGCCAGCGTGGCCCAGTATTCATTCGATATCGCGTGTGAGCTGAGTCTGAGCAAACGGCAGTGCAACTTGGCACACCTTGCGGGGCTGCTTCATGACTTGGGGAAAATCAGCGTGCCGGATGAGGTCTTGGGAAGCACGGAGAGGCTGACGTCCGAGCAATGGGAAGTAATCAAGTACCATTCGGTGGCAGGTTACCGCGTGCTCTGCGACATGACGGAATTTGAGGAGCTCAGTAAGGTGGTTCTGCATCACCACGAGCGGTTCGACGGCACTGGTTATCCTGAAGAGTTGAGCGGTGAGGAAATCCCACTACTTAGTCGTGTGGTCTCGGTTGCGGATTCGTACTCGGCCATGGTCTCAGATCGCCCCTACCATGCGAAGAAGACTCCGGAGGAAGCCGTAGCCGAGCTTGAGCGGCAGATGGGAAGACAGTTTGATCCGGACGTGGCGAACGCGTTTATCCGCGTGTTGAGTCGCGCCGGCCGAGAATACCGAACCTCCGAAGACGCCAACTTCCAGCTGCAGTTCCAGAAGATCCGTTTCTTGCGCGATATCAGCTAGGAGGGTGCAGTCTTCCGTGTATGCTATCTTTCTCCGCCGAGGAGAAAGGGGTCACCTGGCGGCATCACGTAAGCAATCGATGTGGCTGGTTCTTGGCGCACAGGCTCTGTCAACCATGGGCAGTTCCGTTACGACTGTGGCCCTGGCGGTCATGGTGTTTCAACGGACGGGCTCCGTGTTGCATATGGGCGGGATCCTGGCTGCATCCACTCTGCCTGTGGTAGTGATGAGTTTTGTGGGCGGAGCGCTGCTTGATCGCTATCCCAGTCGTGCGCTGATGGTGCTTGCCGATGTCGTACGGGCGGGGTTGGTGCTGGCCTTTCCCTTTGCGGCGGGTGTGTCTGTGGGTCTGATCTACGCGGTGGCTGCGGTGATGGGTGTGTTCACGTCCATGTTCAATCCCAGTCAGATCAAGCTGATCAGCGATCTGGTGCCCACCCAGGATCTCATGAAGGCAAATTCTTATCTCAGCATTGCCCGCGACGGTGCCGAACTGGGCGGCTACCTGGCAGGCGGTGCATTGGTGGCAAGCGTGGGTTATTTCACCACGTTTACTATCGATGCCGCCACCTACGCACTCTCTGCATTGTTGCTGATATGGGTGCCCTCGATCAAGCCTCGGGATTCACGAGAGTCGTTTGCACGGCTGCTAAAAGAGTCTCCGCAGGCGTTGGCTCGTCTTTGGGAGCGCCCGGTTTTGCGCGCGAACACTCTGTACATACTTTTGCCTATGGCGTTCGTGATGATGAACACGCCTAATGCTTACGGGCTGGCCTTGGAGGTCTACGATCGCGGACCTCAGGGGCTTGCGGCCATGGAAGTGGTCACTGCGGCGGGTTGGATTTTAGGAGGTATTCTCGCCAGTCGCATCAACTACAAGGGTGATCGCAACGCGTACACGGTGATGTGTGGGACTTTTATCGGGATATGTCTGGTGGGTGTGGGGCTGGTGGGCAGTTTCTGGGCGTCGGTGGGGTTGCTGTCGTTGGCGGCCGTGGCGAATGTGGGAGTCATTGTGGGGTCTATGACGCTCTTTCAGGAGATCGAGCCTCGGCCGGACAAGGGACGAATCATCGCCCTGCGGGCGGGATTGGGACAGCTGGGCGGCGCAGCGGGTTTGTTCTTAGGGGGCGTGTTGGGTAACGCTTTGGGTATCTCCAATCTCTACCTGTTGGCCGGCGGAGGAGCTATTGTGCTGGGCGGCGCGGTGTTTCTGCCGTATCTTCGTTGGAAACGTCGAAATCTTGTACCGGTGTTGGCGAATGGGCCGGCGGATACAGGTATGGCACAAGGCGGCCCGGTCGTCTCGGAAGGTGAGGTGCCATGACTCTCAAGATAGGTGGAATGGCGCTGGAAAACGGCGTCATGTTTCAGACTCAGCGACATTGGTCCGCCGCTGTGCGCGACAAAAATGGGTTTATTGAGGTTGCCGGTGGCCGGAAGGATGTGGCTCTGGCTGCACGTCCGGAGGCGGAGTCTCTTCCGTTGGTGCGGGGTCCACTGCGCATGGTGGACGCCGTTGTCTTGTTGGCGCAGGTTAGGCGAAACCTTCCCGACGCCCGACTTCCTTTGGAGTCACCGGTCTTGCTGGGAGCGGTTGCGCTCTCTACTGCCGCGATCAGTCTCCTGCGTCGGCCGCGGGCGCGCGAGGGTCTGGTGGCTACGTTGGCCGTGGAGGCCGCTGTGGCTGCTCTGTCTCTGGCTCCGGCGGTAGTAGCGCTGCGTGGATCCAGTCTGGCTGCATATCATGGTGCAGAGCACAAGAGTATTGGAGCCTATGAAGATACTTCAGGTGGCGGCGCGGCAGGAGCGTCAAAGGAGCATGAGCGCTGCGGATCCAATCTGGTGGCTCCACTCCTCGCGCTTGACGTCTTGGGCAGTTTGGTGGTGCGCCGGGCGTTTCGTCGGCCTCCGGCGGGTGCACGTGTGGCCACGGGTCTGTTGAGTTTCGCGGGCGCATTCGAGATCCTCAGATGGGTGAGTAGGCGTCCGGGATCTCGGGCGGCGCGTTGGATTATGGCTCCGGGTGTACTCTTACAGAAGGCGTTTGCCACTCGGGAGCCGTCGTCTGCGCAGCTGGAAGTGGCTCAGTCTGCATTGCAGCGGCTTCTGGAGCTGGAAGGAGAGTTCGGAGAGGGTGATCTCAACCCCGCAACGCCTTGAAGGCGGCATGAAGTATCCGGTAAGAGTCGTCCAAGGATTGAGGGATGACCCGAGTATCGGTGACCACAGCCATGAAATTGGTGTCGCCCTGCCAGCGGGGCACCACATGGATATGCAGATGATCTTTGACGCCCGCGCCCGCGGCGGATCCCAAGTTGATACCCATATTCACGCCGTCGGGTTTGAAGTCTCGCTTGAGAGCACGGATGGCATCCTGACAGAGCATCATGAGTTCAGTCAGGACATCGGGAGCCAAGTCCTCCAGGTTTCCCGCATGCTGATAGGGGGCGACCATCAGGTGACCGTTGTTATAAGGGAAGGTGTTCAGAAGCACAAAAGCCTGTCGGCCCCGCCAAACGATGTGGTTGGCAGGATCACTTCCTGCTGCCGACTTCTCGCAGAAAATACACCCCGCTGGTTTGTCACTCCCAATGTATTTCATTCTCCATGGTGCCCACATGACATCCAAGCGATCTCCTTTCCCACACGGACCGTTTCAGGCTCCTGCCTGTGCCATTGTACCTGCAGCGAGTTGTGGGAGGAATTGGTAGCGTGAGCCGTGTTGGTCCAGATGTGGTGCGCCCGGCGGAGACCACATTCGGCGCTCCTCGGGTGGTCACTGTGGCACAGGAAATCCTGCCGTGGGAACTAGATCTGATCGAGAGGATCTGTGGTGACACTCGTTTCCACGATGTTACGGTCTTCACCATGGTAGGAGAAGCCATGGCCCTTATCCACAAGCCCAGTGATCCGGCCGGGGCTCTGTGGGCGGTCACTGGAGGGATAGAGCCCAACGAATCCATGGCGGACGCCGTGGTCCGAGAGACATGGGAGGAGACGGGCTTGTGCACTCGACCGGTAAGCTACGTTCTGAGAATGGAGGTGCTGTTCACTTGCGGGTTGCGGCGCAGGCCGTGGACTTCACATGTGTTTCTAGCGTCGCCCGCTTCCGGATTCAGTTTGCCTGGAGCGCCGCTGCCGCATCTAACTCCTGTTGATACTCATGAAGTGGAGTACGCGCAGTGGGTGACCGTGGAGCGATTTCGCACCTTTGTGGCCCCGACACTTCTTGCCAGTGGCTGGGGTCGTTTCCAGTACCGGTTGGCACTCACGGAGCATCTCTTCCGGGAACTCGGCCTCTGACGGTAGGCCATAGGTTGTTAGGAAGAGTACCCTGTTGCGTCAGGTGGCGGGCCGGTTTGGTGGGATCACGCGTGTGAGGCAGCACTCCTCATTGTCCCGGGCGATGCTTCTCTCGTGGTCCAGGGTGACGTCGTCTCGGCCGGTCAACTCTTTTAGCATTCCGCGGATGAGGGCCTGGTGTATGAGGCATACGGTAGGCATGTGCGATCTGGACAGGGGGAGAAACAGACAGTTGCTCTCGATGAGATGGTAGTCCCCGTTGCACCTCGTCTGCACGTGGCTCATGCAGCCTAGGTCTTGGAGCGCTTCGGCCACGCGTTCTACAGCGAGTTGCCAATCGACGGGCTCGACTGGTGCGGGGTAGAGATCGCGCACCATATTACGTCCCCACTCCTCTCCGAAAGCGATCAGGCCATCCCTGTGGTGGTTGTTGGATGCACTGTATTCGAGCGCCAACTCGGCCAGAAGGTGGAGATTGCGCGGAGGGAGCACGATATTGATGCTCCGCGGTCCCAGTCGGAACGATATCTCCGGTCTGCCGACCACACCTCGGCGATGAACGGTTTCGGAGGCGATAAGACCCGCTTCTATCAGCTTATGAAGATGTATGCGGATGGCACTGTGATGGAGTGGGAAGAGCCTGCCCAGTTCTTTGACCGTAACGGGGGCATCCGCCTCAGCTATGCGACTGTACACCTGGAAACGGGTGGGATCCGCCAGGGCTTTGGCCATTTCTAGGGTTTCGGGCGGGACTACAAACATGACACACTCCTACCGGACCACTGCTCAATCATCCCACCGAAATTCTGGTTGACCACGTTTGTTCCAGATCTCCTCCGTGGCGTCATCCAGGGCGGCAGCGCGGTCGGCGGGCATCTCTGTGATTAATTCCGGTGGATGCGTCAGCAGCTCCAGCTCCAATTCCGAGGCGTCCACCCGGCCGCCTTGGTCCAGAGTGGCATTCTCTACGCGGAAATGCGGCGCCAACTCCTCGAGCTCCATACCTTCAGCAAATGCCAGGATCCTGTCGTCCGGGTCGAGGTCTGGAGTCAGTTCCACAAGGTACTGATACCAGACGATCTCCCACGCGATGGTCACCATGATGCGGGGACGATTGCCTGCGAGGGGGTGTAGGTTGACTGCGGGCCGTCCCAAACTCCGTCTGACTGCCCGCATCTTCTCGGTGGCCTCACTTTCCGCGAAGTAGCGTTGCACCAGGCGGGCGTCGTCTGCGGTGAGGCCGGCGCGTCTCCAGGCGTCCGCGCGATCACTCTCAATGGCTCCGGTGGCAGTTTCGGTTTCAGTTGCGTCGACACCGGCGGCTCCGGCAATTTCGGCCTCGATCCCGAAGGCGCCGGCCATCTCTTCCGATGTGGCCTGTCGAACGGGAGGCGGAGGTGGCGGCGAGGTGAATTCAGGCATGGGCGGCGGCAGGGTAGCCGCAGACGGTGGAGACGACGGCTGCGCCAGTAGCTCTTCGGCGTGCCGCAGTCGCTCCTTCAGGCGGACAACCTCGACCTCCAAGACGTGAATCTGTTTCTCGGCCGCAATGAGAGAACCCTGTAGTTCCTCTACGGCGGGGGCCAGCTGCTGCAGGAAGGCCGTCAGGGATTCCGAAATGTGTATGGCCTCCGGAAAGTTGATTGCGAGTTGGTCTGATGGTGGTGCCGTCGCGGGCGTATCCGGTGAATCGACCGTGGGGACGGCAGGGACATATTGATCCAAGCTCCTGGCGCAGGATGCGCAGAGTGTGGCGGTAGAACCGTCACTTGTCTGTACGACAGTGGCATCATCTTCGATAGAGCCACCGCAGAGGGCACACTCGTCTCCCCCCATGCTTCCATTCCTCCCGTTTCGGGTGCTGCCGTGGAGATCGCGCGGCACCAAGGGTGCAGAACATGCCTGCACCAACAAGCCATATAGTACCAGCCTGCATGAGACTGGAGTACTGTGCGAGACTGGAGTTGGTCCCGCTGATGCGGCGAAGTGGCGGGCCATCTTCGGAGGGTCTATGTCTTATTATGTAAGGTGGTACATAGGCGAGCGTAGCAGGTGGTGGGCAAAACAAGAAACCAGGAGATCTATCGTGAGACACGCTGTCGTACGGTCTGGTGCCGAACCAATCCTGCTCAACATTGAGGAGCGGATCGCTCAGCTGACCTTCAATCGCCCGGAGATAGGTAATGCTGTCAGTCCACTCGTAATCGCGGAGCTGGACGCCGCTTTGGGCAAGCTGGAAGTCTGGTGTGATGCCTCTCGGCGGGCGGCGGCGCTGGTGGTCACCGGCGCCGGTGACAAGGCTTTCGTGTCCGGAGCAGACCTGCGGTATCTGGAGTCAATATCGTCTCGGGGGGAGATGGCTTTGTTCTCCCGCTCTATGCAGTCGGCTCTGGCTAGGTTGGAGGATCTGCCTGTTCCCGTTATAGCCGCCTTGGAGGGGCCGGCTTTGGGTGGCGGTACAGAGGTGGCTTGGGCCTGCGACGTTCGAGTGATGGCCGCACCCGCGTTCTTCTCTTTCAAGTACGCCCGCGTAGGGGTGATACCCGGATGGGGTGGTTGCAAGCGGTTGGTGTCGCTTGTCGGCTCGGCCCGCGCTCTGCTGCTGACGGCAACCGCCTCCGAGGTGTCGTCTACGGAGGCCGTGCGCCTGGGGTTGGCGGAAGAGGTGGTCCCAGCGGGACAGGCAGTGGCCGTCGCTCGTACATGGGCTGAGCAGATGGCTTCTCTGGCTCCTCTTTCCGTGCGGGAGCTGAAGCGTCTGTTGCGTAATGCCGCCGCCGCCGCGCGCGACGAGCTGGAAGAGGAGGAGACGGAGGCCTTCGTGCGTCTGTGGACGAGCAGCGACCACCGAGAAGGGTTGGCCTCGTTGCGTGAGCGGCGACCGCCCAAGTTTCAGGGGAGGTAAGGAAATGACTTCGCAGGGAATGATACATGAGGCGATGTGCAACGGCGTTCGGATCGCTGTTACGCAGGGCGATATTACGCTGCAGGACACCGACGCCATAGTCAACGCCGCAAACTCGGCTCTACGTCCTGGTGCCGGGGTGGACGGAGCCATCCAGCGGGCCGCCGGGTCTGAGTTGTTGCGCGAACGGGAGGAGGCCAGGAGGCGGTTGGGAGGGATGCTTCCTACGGGCGAAGCCGTGTCCACCGGGCCTGGGCAACTGCAAATAAAGAGGATCATACACACGGCCGGTCCGGTGTGGGATGGAGGCGGATCGGGCGAGCGTGAGGCGCTAACTTCCAGCTACCGGGAGTGCCTGCGGGTGGCCAAAGCGGAAGGCTTGAAGAGCATAGCGTTCCCTTCCGTATCGACGGGTATTTACGGGTACCCGGTCGAGGCGGCGGCACAAGTGGCCGTAGAGGCTGTAGGCGCAGAGCTTGAAGCAGATCCGGGATCGCTTCGGGAGGTCAGGTTCGTGCTCTTCGACGAGCGCACGTTGGGAGTGTTCCTGGCCGCCTTGAACGACATATGTGGAGAGACCTGAGACGGGTGAAATCCTTTCTCTGTACGTGGGGCCGGAGAGGAAAGCTCACTCATGCTGGATGTAGAAAGCCGACGAAGTTCTGGACGACTCATCAGACCACTGGTACGCTCTTTCTATGAAGTGAGGTCGCCGGCAGCGGGGGGGGCTTGAGTGCGGTGCTGGTAAGCTGCCTGACACGTCAAAGCGGCGCAGGAGGAGTGAGGTATGTCATCGGTTTCGCAGAAGATCGGAGGGTCGCTCTCCAAGCAGTCCTTCATCCGCAAGATGTTCGAGGAGGGTAATCGTCTCAAGGCCCTCCACGGGGCGGACAAGGTGTTCGACTTCAGTCTGGGCAACCCCAACCTCGAGCCGCCGGAAGAGTTGGTATCGGCCCTGCGCGATCTCGTCAACAATCCTATGCCGGGCATGCACGGGTACATGCCCAACGCCGGTTACCCTCAGACACGGGCGGCGGTAGCGGCGTATCTTACTGAAGAGCAGGGGGTTGAACTCCAAGGCGACCACGTGGTCATGACGGTGGGTGCGGGCGGCGCTCTCAACGTCGTGTTTAAGACCCTGCTGGATCCGGGCGATGAAGTCCTCACTCCCAACCCCGGCTTCGTTGAGTACAACTTCTACGTGGATAATCACAGTGGCGTATGTGTCCATGTGCCTACAACCTCCACTTTTGATCTGGACCTGGACGCCATTGCCGATGGGATCAACGCAAAGACACGTGTGGTGCTCATCAACTCGCCAAACAACCCCACCGGTGCCGTATACAGTGCCGAGACGCTTGCCAAGCTGGGCGATATCCTGCGTGCAAAGTCCAGAGAGTTTGGTCGTACCATCTACCTTCTGTCGGATGAGCCGTATCGCAAGATCGTGTACGGCGCCGTTGAGGTTCCGTCGATCCTGCAGGCATACGAAAACACCATCCTTGTGACCAGCTATTCCAAAGATCTTTCGTTGGCGGGAGAGCGTATCGGCTACGTGGCCGTCAATCCGGCGGTTCCCGAAGTGGATCTGGTCATGGCCGGTCTCATTTTGTCCAATCGCATTCTAGGCTTCGTGAATGCACCGTCCCTGATGCAGCTGGCTATAGCGCGTTGTCAGGGGATGCGTGTGGACATCAGCCTGTACGAGCGGAATCGTGATCTTCTCTACACAACCTTGATCGAGGCGGGCTTCACAGTGCCGCGGCCAGATGGTGCCTTCTACCTATTTCCCAAGGCCCCCATTGAAGATGACGTAGCATTTGTGGGAGAGCTGGCGGAGAAGCTGGTACTGGTGGTACCGGGGAGTGGATTCGGCGGACCCGGCTACTTCCGCATCGCGTACTGCCAGTCGCCGGAGGTGGTTGACGGATCGCTGCCCGTGTTCAGGGAGATTGGGAAGAAGTACTTCGGGTAGAAAGGGAGGCGCGCCGAGCGGCGGATTTGGCCGGGGGCGTGTTGCCCAATCAGCGCTTCGCCGCTCGGCTACCGTTCCAAGTTGTTGATTGCCCGCACATGCTCCTCGATGCGTGCTCCATAGCCCACGCCGGGGACGGCCCAGCGACCATCGAGATCTGCCAGCACGGCGGCGGAGCCGCGGGGGCGCACCGCATGTAAGCGGGGATCGGTAGTGTCATTCGCCCAGGGAACGGGGGAGACTGTGTAGACGTATGCCACCATGTGCGCGACGTGAGCTTTGACGCCGTCTTGCGCTGTGGCGAAAGCACACCCCGACTCGCCGCCGCCGGTGGCGCCGATACCGGCGTAGTTGTTCTGTGCGGCGCACACGTCTCCGCCGTAGCGGCCGAAACCTGTCTCGTGTAGCATCTGTGCCCAGAGTATGTCGACTCGGAGGTTGGCTTCCGCTGCATACTGCACGTATAGGTCGGCAAGCATCTCCAGGGGCACCGTGAAGGTCGGCGTTGGGTTCTGGTTCAGCAGGTAGCGGCTCAGCGTAGCGGCGGTTCCCGACCATACGCCTGCAATCTGCGTCCGGCCGTCCGTCAGGACCACGTCAGTGGTGATGGTAGGTGCATGTGACGCTGTTTGGGTGGCGGCGGCGGGCTCCGTAATCGGAAGGGCGACGTCACAGGGATCGGCAGGGAGTGCTTCGGCCACTGCCTTTGCCTGACGTTGCTTGATCCGCCAGTAGGGCTCAGCCGGTTGAAGAACAGAAGTTGCCGGCTCGTCCTTCGTTGATAGGGAGGAGATGTTGTCGGCTGCTTGAGCCTGTATGGTCGCTTGTGCAGTGTGCGAGAAGGGGCGCACCGCGCTTTCCGCCGACGCTCGAGACGTGCACGGCGAGGAGAAGGCCACGATGGTTGCGATGACAACGGCGACCATCAGCAGCGTTCCACCGGCCAACAACGCCACCAAACGAGGCGTAGGTCTCACGATAGTGTTCCTCTTTTTGGGCCGGAGGTTGTGAGGCAAAATATCTGTGTCGTTGACTTGCATGCGAGCATCAAACCATGTAAACGAACGGTCGCCAAGAACAGGAACGGTACGACCGTTGGACATAGGGCGATCAACCGATCCGGATTGCAAATGAACGAGCGCACGTATAAGGCATAAAATGAGGCGAAAGATCGTAGTTGGTCGGCGGCAGGGCCGGCCTTGACCCTGTACAATGACCGCGGTTTAGGCAGATGGGCCGCATGCGAAGCGGAGGAGCGGCATGGATCATACTGAGAAGGCCATCGTTCTCATAATCGACGGGGCGGCAGGTTGGCCGGTAGACGAACTCGACGGCTGCACCACCCTGGAGGCGGCTGCCACCCCGCATCTCGATCGCCTGGCTCAGGAAGGGGTGGTGGGTCTTACGCGAACCGTGCCGGAAGGGATGGAACCATCCAGTGCGGTGGCCTGCATGAGCGTTCTTGGCTTTGATCCCAGTCTGTACTACACGGGTCGCGGTCCCATAGAAGCGTTGGCTCTGGGTATCGAACTGGAACCAGGTCAAGCTGCCCTGCGGTGCAACTTGGTCAGTGTGCAGGAGGGAAGGTTGCGCAGCTACACGTCGGGGCACATCCCCTCTTGCGAATCTCACGAGCTGATCGCGCACCTACAGAGGCATCTGGGGAGTCCGCGGGTGTCGTTTCATGCTGGGGTCGGTTTCCGGCACATCGTGACGGTGAAAGACGGTGCCGCCCTCCTTGAGGCAGAGTGCACTCCTCCGCACGACATCCCCGAGCAGCTGGTGGCAGACCATCTGCCCAAAGGCTCTGGTTCCGAGATCCTGCTGGACCTAATGGAGCGCTCGCAGGGGCTTCTCGCCGAACACCCGGTCAACCGAGCTCGGGTACAGCGAGGAGAGCTGCCGACCACTCAGATATGGCTCTTCTGGCCGGGCATGCAACCTGGAGCTATGCCGTCGTTTGCATCTACGTACAATTGTCGGGCCGCATTGAGCACGGCCGTTGACCTGTTGCGCGGACTTGCCAGGCAGGTGTCCATGGATATCCTGGATATTCCCGGCGTGACCGACACCAACGACAACGATTTCGCCGGCCAGATGGCCGGGTCTCTGGAAGCGCTCCGCGATTACGATGCCGTGATTGTCCATGTGGAGGCCCCTGATGAGGCAGGCCATGCCGGCAGGACGCGGGAGAAGGTGGAAGCTCTGGAGATGGTGGATCGGCTCATGGTGCCGCAGATTCTGGATCTGCCCTACCCGGTACGTCTTCTGGTTCAACCGGATCATCCCACACCGCTTCGTGTGCGTACCCATGTTTCCGAACCAGTGCCCTTCCTGGTGTGGGCGCCGGGTAAGGTTGTACCGAACGGTGCGGACGCGTACTCGGAGGCGCAGGCTGCCGGAACCGGCCTGTTGGTCGACCCGGGCTACGAACTGATGCGGCGCTTCCTTGCCGTTCCCCGACCGAAGCCTGAGTGTTCTTGACATCACTACATCTTCCCTTGTAGCATGGCCGACACTTAAGCCGGTCTGCATGTTTGGGTGTTCCTATGTCCGCGGACCGGCGGTTACGCCCAATGGCGGGAGTCGAGCAGACGGTGCGTCAGGTTCCTCGAAGCGTGTACAAACGCAATCATCCTTCACTCGATGAGTGACGAGACGCAGACCCCCTTTGCGGCGTTCCTGGCCGGTCCGCTCGGATGGCGGATGCTCGTGCCGGTTCCCGTTCCTGTGTCCCGCGCCTGCGGAGTTATGAGCTAGGTGGCGCGTCGAGAGAAGTTTTGTCGGATGTACGCAGTCGAAAAGGAGGGAGCGCTGCATGGAATTCAAACCGCCCAGTAGTCGGAAGCGCTGGCTCACCGTAGCCGTAGCGACTATGCTGCTGGCCGCGATCCTGTGTGTGACCTTGGCGCCGGTTGCATTGGCTGCTCAAGGTGAGCAGAAGTATGGAGGCGAGGCCAACATCGTTCTGCCTGACCTACGTCAGGTGAGTTGGGGCACCATCACCGGGCAGGGTCTTCTCACTCTCGGGCTGATCATCGTCGCGGCGGGTATGTTGTTCGGCTTGGTGATCTATACTCAGATCAAGAAGCTCAAAGTTCACCAGTCTATGAAGGAGATCTCTGAGCTTATCTACCAGACCTGCAAAGCCTACCTCATTCAGCAGGGTAAATTTCTAGCTATCCTGTGGGTGTTCATCGGGATAATCATTGCGGTGTACTTTGGCGCATTGCAGGACTTCGGTGCAGTCAAAGTTATCGTCATCCTGTTGTTCAGCCTGATCGGTATCTTGGGCAGCTACGGGGTGGCGTGGTTCGGCATTCGTATCAATACGTTTGCCAACTCACGCACGGCTTTTGCCAGTCTTAGGGGAAAACCGTACGAGATTCACGCCATTCCCATCAAGTCGGGTATGAGCATCGGCATGTTGCTGATCTGTGTCGAACTGCTCATCATGCTGGTCATCTTGTTGTGGATCCCGCGTGAGTATGCCGGACCATGTTTTATCGGTTTTGCTATTGGTGAATCACTGGGCGCCGCCGCTCTTCGTATTGCCGGTGGTATCTTCACCAAGATCGCCGACATTGGTTCCGACCTTATGAAGATCGTCTTCAACATCAAGGAAGACGACGCGCGGAACCCGGGTGTTATTGCCGACTGCACCGGCGACAACGCGGGCGACTCGGTTGGCCCCACTGCCGACGGTTTCGAAACCTACGGCGTCACTGGTGTGGCCCTCATCACCTTCATCGCTCTGGCTGTGGCTATGCCTGAGTATCAGATCGTTATGCTGGTCTGGATCTTCGCCATGCGTGTCATGATGATCATCTCCTCGGGCGGCTCGTACCTTCTCAACAGTGCCTTCACCAGGGCGAAATACAAGAATGCCAAGACAATGGATTTCGAGCGGCCGCTCACCAACTTGGTTTGGCTCACCTCGATAGTGTCCATTATTCTTACCTTCCTCATCTCCGCCTGGCTGGTTGGTGGTGACAAGCTCGGAGACAGCAGTCTGTGGTGGAGGCTCTCCATCATCATCTCCTGCGGCACGTTGGCGGGCGCACTCATTCCGGAGTTGGTCAAGGTCTTCACCTCTACCAAGTCCAAGCACGTCAATGAAGTCGTAACTGCGTCTCGTGAAGGTGGTTCCTCCCTCAACATTCTGTCCGGCTTTGTGGCGGGCAACTTCTCCGGCTACTGGTTGGGCTTCGCGATTCTCTTTCTCATGAGTGTCGCGTACTACGTGAGCACCGGATTCCCGACGGACCTCATGATGGCTCCGGCCGTCTTCGCATTCGGTCTTGTGGCGTTCGGTTTCCTGGGTATGGGTCCGGTGACCATCGCCGTCGACTCCTACGGGCCGGTCACGGACAACGCGCAGTCGGTGTTCGAGCTGTCCACCATTGAACAGCTTCCGAATATCCAAGAAGAGATCAAGAGCGAGTTCGGCTTTGATCCCGACTTCGAGAACGGCAAGGCCAATCTCGAAGAGAATGACGGAGCAGGCAACACCTTTAAGGCTACGGCCAAGCCGGTACTCATCGGCACGGCTGTGGTGGGTGCTACCACCATGATCTTCGCGATCATCGTGGCTCTGACCGACGGGCTCCAACCGGAACTGATGTCTCATCTGTCCATCATCCACCCGCCGTTCCTGCTGGGTCTCATTATGGGTGGTGCCGTGATCTACTGGTTCACCGGTGCCTCCACGCAGGCGGTGGTGACCGGTGCCTATCGGGCGGTCGAGTTCATCAAGCGCAATATCAAACTTGACACCGATGCCACTAAAGCCTCAGTCGAAGACAGCAAGAAAGTGGTGGCCATCTGCACGCAGTATGCGCAGAAGGGCATGCTGAACATCTTCCTGTCGATCTTCTTTGGCACGCTGGCCTTCGCGTTCTTTGAGCCGTTCTTCTTCATTGGCTATCTGATTTCCATCGCGCTTTTCGGTCTTTTCCAGGCCATCTTCATGGCCAATGCCGGTGGTGCTTGGGATAACGCCAAGAAGATCGTGGAAACGGATCTTGGAGAGAAGGGGACTGCTCTCCACGAGGCCACAGTTGTGGGCGATACGGTGGGCGACCCGTTCAAGGATACCTCGTCGGTGGCCATGAACCCGGTCATCAAGTTCACCACTCTGTTTGGCTTGTTGGCAGTGGAGCTGGCCGTCAGTATTGCCAGTGAAGCACGTGGGGATGCCTATCAGGTGGGCGACGGTACCGTTCTCACCTACGTCCTCTCGGGCATTTTCTTCCTGATCTCTGCCTACTTTGTCTGGCGCTCGTTCTTCAAGATGCGCATTCACAGCGGTCAGTAAGACGGGGAATCTCGTAGTTTGAGATGAGTCGGTGGCGGCGGCCCGGGTTGAACCCGGGCCGCCGCCGCTTTTACCTCAGCCGTCCTTTTACCTCAGCGGCCAGTAAACTTCGGTCACCAAGCGCGAGACGTCTCTTACCTGC
This sequence comes from Actinomycetota bacterium, assembly GCA_012514635.1. Classification (GTDB taxonomy): domain Bacteria; phylum Actinomycetota; class Thermoleophilia; order RBG-16-64-13; family RBG-16-64-13; genus JAAYZX01. The sequence goes on along the minus strand of JAAYZX010000074.1, from coordinate 13,077 downwards.
AATGGGTCTGACACGTAGGAGTCCCAGGGTGGCCCAGCGAGATCATGGCCGGTCTGCAAAGCCCAGAGGCTGATGGCTTGGTAGGCTTCCTGGAGATTCTCGTGCGGTCCCACGTGGCAGGTCCAGGCCACCGCGCCCGACGGTAACTCCGACTCACGTAGGCGGCCGCGTCCGGGGAAGACGTACTCAAGGGGAAAGCCCACCTCCAACTCCATGAGCCCGGCGATGGTTGAGTGATAGATTGCTACCGCTGGCCCAAACGGTTCTACGCGATACTCCTCTAGGTAGGCGGCCACTTCGGCGATAGCCTCCTGTACTGCCCGGGGGCGCTCCTCTTCGGTGCAGATGACGACCTTGCAGAGCAGCGACCGCGGTTGTACGCGTCTGGTCTCAATCAGGTATTCGCTCACAGCAGGTGACTCTCGATGATTTTGGCAGAGGAGAACTCGTGCAGCTGAAGATAGTAGCGCACAACTCCATCGAGGGCTTCCAACGGCGTGAGACCTACCAGTTCACTGCCCACCACAGGAACGCCGTAGCGTGCGGCCTCAGAGCGGATGGCCTCCACTACGCGGTGGATAGGGGTCTGCGTGTAGTCGGTGAGGTTCATGGAAACTTGGACTACGCCCAGTTCTTTGAGTTCCACCCCCATGGCTTTGACGGCGCGGAAGCCACCGTTGGAGTAGCGCACCGTCCGCGCGATTCGCTGTGCGACGTCCAGGTCGGTGGTGCCGAGATTGACGTTGAAGGCGATAAGAGGCCGCCGGGCACCGATGATGCAGGCACCGCTACGGGGGTTGAAGGTGGCCGGCCCGGCGTCGGGCCGGCCGGAGGGTTCGGCCAGACGACTTGGTAGGCTTTCGTACTCGCCTCGCCGTACGTCGGTTAAGTCGCGACGTTGGGGGCTTAGAGCGGCTTCTTCGTAGAAATAGACGGGTACTCCCATCTCGCCTACGGCCCGGCCCAAGCGGTGGGCAAAGTCCACCGCCTCCGCCATCTCAACACCGCGCAACGGGACAAAAGGCACCACATCAACTGCGCCCAGCCGCGGATGACCCCCGGTATGTGTGGTCATATCGATGAGATCAAAGGCCCGACGGCAGAACGCCTCAGTGCCCGCGAGCATCGCCTCCGGTTCACCCACGTAGGTGAATACCGCACGGTTGTGGTCGATATCGGAGGAGCTGTCGAGCAGGGATATCCCTGGTGTCGTTTGAAGTACGGAGGCGAGTTCAGTGATGGTTTGGCAGTTGCGCCCCTCGGAAACATTGGGAACGCACTCCATCAGTCTCCTTATACTCAAGCCCACCTCCTGCCCGCTCCGGGTGACATCTGATGCCGGATTTGTTTTCGCCGGTCTCTTACCACTGCACCCTTCTTCATCACCACGCGCACGGGGTTGATGCCGAAGTGGTAGGGGATGTCCATGTGGTCATCAGTATCCAGCACCAAAAGATCGGCCTGCGCGCCTGCTTGAAGCGTTCCTGCTCGGCCTGAAATGCCGAGGGATGTGGCCGCTTCACAGGTAATGGCTCTCACCACTTCTGTTATATCCATGTGCATGTTGCACGACGCGATGGTTGCTATGAGCCAGAGATTTTCAGTGTAGCAGGTGCCGGGATTGAAGTCGGTGGACAGCGCTACGCGCACGCCACGTTCCAGTAGCCGGCGTGCCGGGGCGTAGTCGGTATGTCCCAGGAAGAAGGTGGCGCCGGGCAGAAGTTGGGCCACCACTCCTGCCTCCGTGAGGGCGGTGATGCCGTCTTCGTCAACGTGGTCCAGATGCGATGCGCCAAGGACTCCCAACTCGGCGGCCAGTTCCGCTCCGCCTGCGTGCTGAAGTTGATCCGCGTGGATGAGTAGCTGCATGCCCAGCCGTCGTGCTTCCTCAAGAACTCTACGGCTCTGGTTGAGATCGAAGATATCAGGTTCACAGAATACGTCACAGTAGCGGGCAAGGTTGCGTTCGGCCACCTGGGGCAACATCTCTTCCACGACCAGGCTCACGTAAAACTCAGGATTGCTCCTGTGTTCCAACGGAATGGTATGGGCACCCATGAAAGTAGGGAGGATATCCACTTCGTGTAGGCGATCCAACTCACGATATATGTCGAGCAGTCGAAGCTCATCCACGGTGGTCAGTCCGTAACCGCTCTTGGTCTCTGCCGTGGTGATGCCGTAGTCGAGCATGACATCAAGTCGCCGGCGGGTTGCAAGCATGAGTTGCTCGCGCGATGCGGATCGTGTCATGCGCATCGTACTCATGATGCCACCGCCTCCGGCGGCGATCTCCGCATAGGACCACCCGGCCACGCGGGCCTGAAACTCGTGCGCACGACCGCCTCCGAACGCGAGGTGGGTGTGGCACTCCACCAGCCCGGGCATGACCACCTTGCCTTCGGCGTTGAACATGCGTGTTTTGGGGCCGGCGCTCAGCGATCGCGAAGCGGCGGGAGCCGGACCCACCCACACCACGATACCGTTGCTGACGGCCACGACACCGTTGGGGATGAGGCCCAATCCTCCGTGCGTGGTGGATGGGCATACCAACAGCTCACCAATGTTGCCGACTATGAGGTCGGGTGTAATTTTGGAAGGTGACTCAAAGGGATCGGGCGTCGGTTCAGTTACCATGAATATCGATTCCCGTCCCCCTTCGTCTTTGTCGGCATCTTCTCCGTCGCATCTTCCTGTATGAGGTCGGCTTAAGCGAGTTCGGCTCGGGGTTTGTCGTCACTCGTTTTCCACGAATTCGATGATCGTGCCGATAATCTGGATGATCCGTTCCAGGTCCCCACCGCTTCCTACGTAATCGGTGTGTCGGCAGTAGATGTTTCCAGGTGGGTGGGCTTCGAAACCCGGTCTTCTGCGTGCACTTCGACTCTGGGATCGCTACTCTATGGAAGAGGGTCCGGTGAAAGGGCAGGGTCGGGTCGCGCGCCGCGCGGGTGCGTGGACGTAGATCTGCGTCTCATGGAGGGGGTTTCGTGTACAAGGTGATGGTCGACGGGAGTCCCCTAACGCCGGAACAGGTGGCAGAAAATTCATGCGGGGAGAGGGGAGTTGGCGAATCCAGTGGTTCCACCGGACATGAGTGACCCCTTGGATGAATACACGAATGGGGACGGCGCTCCGAGGATCGTGCTCGAGACTCAGGGACTGAGTCGTTGGTATGGGCCGGTGGCCGCCCTCGACCGGCTTGATCTGGTCATGCGTGCGGGCGAGTGCGTCGCGATGATGGGGCCGAACGGGAGCGGTAAGACTACGGCTGCCGAGTTGATCTGCGGGCTGCGGGAGCCCACGGCGGGGTGGGCCAGGGTGTGCGGTCATTCCGTCCATCAGGAACCGGAGGCCGTGGACGCCCGCCGGGAGTTGGCCTTCGTTCCTGATACTCCCCTTCTCTACGGCGATCTGAGCATCCTCGATCACCTGCGCCTCGTGGCCGCGGCCCACGGCGCGGCCGACGAGGGCTTCCCGGAGCGGGCGGAGCATCTCCTCGATCTGCTCGACCTGTGCGAGCGGGCCACCTTCTTTCCTCCACAACTCTCGCGGGGAATGCGCCAGAAGACGGCTCTGGCGTGTGCTCTGATCCGCCCGTACTCGCTGCTGGTCCTGGATGAACCGGTAGTGGGTTTGGATACGCGGTCGGTCGACGCGCTGGCGGGCGTAATCCACGATGTTGTGGCCGCCGGGCGGGCGGTTCTTCTCCTCACGCACTCCGACGCGTTCGCGGCGCGGGTGCGCACCCGCGCCGTCCGCATCGACGAGGGTAGGGTCGTTGATCTCTAGCGGCACTCCGGTCGACACGAAGCAGGTCCTCGCTCTCCGGCGGTCGCTGTTTCCTAGGCGACCGGTGGTGTCGTACGCGGGCACGGTTTATGTGGCGGTCTTTGCGTTAGGGATGATGGTCGCCCTCACATGGGGGTTTTGGCGACATCTTGCCGATCTCGCGACCGACGTCGGATTCACGTTCCGGATCGCTTTGGCGCCGGCCGGCGTTCTCCTCTTCTCCCTCGTCATCCTCCGCTACAGCATATGGCAGGGATTCGTCTCCTTCTCCGAACCCGACTGCGCACACCTGCTCACCGCTCCGCTGGAGCGCGCAGGGCTTGTGTGGCCACGCCTGCGCAGTGCATGCTGTGTGGCGGGTGTCGCGGGTGCTCTGTTGGGTGCGGTGGCCGGACTGGTGTCCTCGGGTCCGCCGGGTGGGCCTGCTCGGGCGGCGCTTGGGGGTGTGGCGGGGCTTGCTCTCGGGGTGTCCCTCGTCGGCGTCGGCTGGCAGGTGCAGCGGCTTCCCCGCGTCTCGCTCTGGCTGATGCGGCTCACCGCCCCCGTACTGATGGTTGCGGTGCTGCTTGTGTTCGCAGAACGGGCGGGAGGGATATGGCGGATCATCGCTCTGTGGTCCGGTCCTTGGGGCTGGGTGGTGCTTCCCCTCGCCGGCGGGTCTTGGGAGACGCGGGTCGTCGGATTGGGCTTGGTGTGCGCTTCGGCCGTGGCCGGGTTGATCGGGCTGAAGTGGACGGCGGGAACCTGTTCGCTCGAGAGCTTCCGGCGACGGGCAAGAGCTCGATCCCGTGCCGTGGCCGGCGCCTATTCCTTCGACGTCAGGGCGGTTGTATTGGCTGCCCGCGATACCTCAGTGGCCACCCGCAGGGCATCGGCGGCCCGCGGGACGTCGGCGATTCCTCGACAGACTCGCGTCCACCCCCCAGTCCCCTGCCACCCAAAACTTGCCGTGCCCCGGCACGGTTTCTTGACGCTGTTGCGTTCGCCGTATCGCCTGGGCTGGAGTGCACTGCTCGGCGGCGGGGGCGTGGTGTTGTTGACTATCTTTCCCGAGCGGCTATCGGCATTGTTGGGGGGAGCGCTGACGCTCTACCTGGCCGCCGGAACCCTGCTCGAACCGCTGCGCTTGGAAGTGGACTCACCATTTGTTTCCCAGGTTCTTCTGCCGTTCACCTTCGGAGAGGTGTTGTGGCTGCACTGTCTGCTTCCCGGCGTGATCCTGATTGGAGAAGGTGTGGTCATCATCGCGGTGTTGTGGGTCACGGGTGCGGCTGCCGGTATGGCGGTTGGGCCTACCCTGGCACTGCTCGTGCCGACGGTGGGTTTCACAATTGTAGCTGCAGCCCTGTCCGCGCGGCGCGGGGGGAGGCTGCCGATGAATATCCTTCTCGCCACCGCGGGCGACGTGACCGGTTTCAGCGTAGTCAGCATCATTGGCTGGATCTTCGGCTGGGCGTTGCTGGCAGTCACAGGGGTGACGATGGCGTGGCGCGTGCCCGCAGCAGCAGGTGGAACGGTCATGAGCGTTCTGTCGGTGGCGGTGGTGCTTCTGACAGCCGCCGCGGTGCTCCGGCGTCTGCTCCTCCGCTCGCAGCGATGATGGGCACTGCACCCAAGAAGGTTTTCTAGAGGTGCATTAGGATGTCATCACGCAAATCGGGGTACCATCAGCGGGGTACCATCGTGAGCATGTGACGCTGCCACGTGCCCAGGCCGCGGATCACGAGATACAAGGAGCTACGCTGTGACGCTCGACGATAACTCCGGCCGCTCGCCCGGCCGACCCTCTGACAACGCCCGCGGTTTTCCGCCGGACGACGCCCCTGGATATGGACTCGACACCCTGGCTCTGCACGCCGGTCACGTACCCGATGCGGAAACACTGTCCCGCGCCGTCCCCATCTATCAGACTTCGAGTTACGTCTTTCGCGACAGTGAGCACGCGGCCGCACTCTTTGCTCTAAAAGAGTTCGGGAACATTTATACGCGCCTTCAAAATCCCACCACGGAGGTGCTGGAGAAGCGGCTGGCGGCGATCCACGGGGCCGCAGGGGCCGTGGCGCTGGCGTCGGGGCAGGCGGCGGTATTCGGCACGGTGGCCACGCTGGCTTCCGCTGGGCAGAACTTCGTCACCGGCGACAAGCTTTACGGAGGCACGGTCACCATGTTCTGTCATCCTCTGCGGAGATTTGGCATCGAGGCCCGTTTTGTGGATTCGGCGAATCCGGTCAACTTCGAGCACGCCATCGATGAGGGCACCCGCTTCCTCTATACGGAGTCGGTGGGCAATCCCAAAGGTAATGTAGACGACATTCCCGCCATCGCGGAGGTGGCGCACCGGCACGGCCTACCGTTGATAGTGGACAACACCATGTGCCCGCCACCCATTTTCAATCCCTTCCGCAACGGCGCCGACCTGGTGGTTTATTCGCTCACCAAGATGATTGGGGGACACGGCACATCCGTTGGCGGAGCCGTGGTGGAGAAGGGCGATTTCGATTGGACCCAGGGCGATCGCTTCCCCGAGCTCGCCGAGCCCGATCCCGCCTACCACGGCCTGAATTACTGGGAAGTCTTCGGCGATCACGATGGGGCTGTGGCGCGAGGACAAGCCTTCACCGTGAAGGTGAGGACGGGGGTGCTGCGCGATTTGGGGGCATGCATCTCGCCCTTCAATTCCTTCCTCATCCTGCAGGGGCTGGAGACGCTGCCCATGCGCGCGCGCCGGCACTGCGAGAACGCACGGGTGGTGGCGGCGTTCTTGGAGGCGCATCCGGCCGTGGCCTGGGTGAGCTACGCGGGACTGCCCAGCCACCCCGACTACGAGCGGGCAGGTCGCCTCATGCCGCTGGGGCCGAGCGCGGTGTTCGGGTTCGGCATCAAGGGTGGGCTGGAGGCGGGCAGGAGGTTCATCGAGTCGGTGAAGCTGTGCTCGCACTTGGCCAATATTCTCGATGCCAAGACGTTGGTCATTCATCCGGCCAGCACCACACACCAGCAGTTGACCGAAGAGGAACGTCTGGCCGGGGGTGTCACTCCGGACTTCATCCGGCTGTCCGTGGGACTGGAAGATCCCGCCGACATTACGGAGGACTTGGACCAGGCTCTGCGCGTGGCTACGGGGAGGTCGCGGTGACGGGGATGGCCGGCCGGCTACGCGGGCGGGCCATCCCCCGAACCAGGACGGACTTTGACAACAAAGGGGGCCATCGTGGGGCGCATCTACTTGGACAGTTCTTTCTCGATTGGGTGCACACCGCTGGTGCGACTCAACCGGGTGACCGCCGGCTGCGGCGGTACCGTGCTGGCCAAGATCGAAGGTCGCAACCCGGCATACTCCGTCAAATGTCGCATCGGGGCGGCGATGATCTGGGACGCCGAGCAGCAGGGGCTTATTGGTCCGGACACGGAAATCATTGAGCCCACCAGCGGCAACACCGGTATCGCGCTGGCGTATGTGTGCGCCGCCCGCGACTACAAGCTGACTCTCGCCATGCCGGACACCATGAGCTTGGAGCGGCGCAAAGTGCTGGCGCATCTGGGCGCGCAGCTGGTGCTGACTCCGGGGGCGGAGGGCATGTCCGGCGCCGTGCGGCGCGCCGAGGAGTTGGTGGCCGAGGCCGGTGGGGGCCGGGCGTGGATGCCCAACCAGTTTGCCAACCCCGCCAATCCCGCCATCCATGAGTGGACCACCGGCCCCGAGATCTGGAACGACACTGAGGGCGAAGTGGCCGCAGTGGTGGCGGGCGTGGGTACCGGCGGCACCATAACCGGTATCTCACGGTATCTGAAGCACACCCTCAAATGGCCGGTGACCGCCGTGGCCGTAGAGCCGGCGACGAGCCCGGTGCTGAGTCAATACTTGGGTGGAGAAGCGCTGCGGGCGGGGCCTCATCAGATTCAGGGCATCGGCGCCGGCTTTGTGCCGGAGGTGCTCGATCTGTCGGTGGTGGACCGTGTTGAGCAGGTGACAGACGAGGAGGCCGTCATCATGGCGCGCCGGCTGGCGCGCGAGGAGGGCATCTTGTGTGGGATTTCCAGCGGCGCCGCCACGGCCGTGGCGTTACGGTTGGCTCGTGAGCCCGAGTTCCGCGGCAGAAACGTGGTTGTCATCCTGCCCGACGGCGCCGAGCGCTACCTGTCCACGGATTTGTTCGAGCGCTAGATACTGACGCCTCCCGCCCGGGCCAAGCACCGGAAGCTGGGCGCCGTCGGAGTGGGGCCGGCCCGAGGCCGGCCGGCGTGCGGTGGCCTTTGTAATGAAATCGACCCCTCTCGGGATGTATAGGTGTAGCCCATTCCACCCAGAGAGGAGAACCGGATGGATCAACACCGCGAACTGGAACGAGAGGCGATGGACCATCTGCTTGCTGCGCAGGACCCGGTGCGAGGTCTGACTCTTGATGCCGATTCGCTCGACAGCGCGCTTGACAACCTCGGCGTCGCCATCGCCGACTCACCCCGCCCGAGGGCAGGCAATGTCCACTCGCGTCGCCTTCCTGCACGCAGACGCCTCTTGGTGACACTGGTGGCGGCTGGGGTCATTGTGACGAGCGTCGGCGGCGTGGCCGTCGCGGCGTTGACGGCACGTACCGGCCGATTTCAGCCAACCGCAGAACAGATCGCCGTGGCCGGTCCGGTAGAGGCAGAACGCATGCAATCGGACCTGGCTATGGGCGGACCCGGGGAGCTTCTTAACCCGGCTGCTTCTGATTTTGGGGCCGTAGCGCTTCAGGTCGCTGCCGACATCCCATACCCGCAAGGCTTTGAGTCCTGGCGTGATTTCCTGATTGCCAGGGAGACCATGGCGGGCGAATCCAACGTCCTCCTATCCGAGGGTGCCCTTCGCGGATGGTTCGCGGGCAGCGCGTTCGTTGCCTGGGTTCACAGTTGGCACCAGGCCATGGTCGCGGGCGACGAGGCGGTCGCTGAACAGGCTGCGGAAATGATCGCGGGGGCTCCCGGCTGGTCTGCCGTGATGGCTCTGGATCCTCGGCCCAATCCTCTTGCGCCCAGAGATGGCGACGCGGTTGGAACTCTGTTCGGTTGGATGCTGCCTTATTGTGAGGCCGTTGCCGCCGGCGACGTGTCGCACGTGGAGCAACTCCTTTCCACTGGCTATGGCAACCACGCGTACGTCGCGGACCCCAAATGGAACGCCGAATTGGCAGAGCACCACCCAGAATGGTCAACCCTTTCCCCCACGGCGCTCGCCGAGAGGTACATGGAACTCCTGAATGCCGGTCGACTGGCCCCGGAGACCTCGAAGTGAGCGGGTGTGAGTCGGTGACCTCGCTCGGCCAGGAACCTGATCAGCAACGTAAGGCGTTTGAGGAACTCTATCGCGCGACGCGTTCCGATTTGCTGGCCTACGTCATGCGCCGCTCACAGAATGCGGAAGACACGGCCGACATCCTTGCCGACACCTACCTGATCGCCTGGCAGAAGCTGGAAAAGGTTCCAGTGGGCGACGAGGCCAGACCCTGGCTGTTCGGCGTGGCCCGCAAGCTTCTGCTCAAAGGATCGACTCGCCGCCGCGTGGCGCACGCGTTGGTTGAGCGCCTGGCTGAGGAGCTCCATAGGATCCAGTCGACAACGTCAACCGAGCATCAAATGACATCGGTCCTGCGTGCGATGCTGGGGACACTATCCGAAACCGACCGCGAGATCCTGACGCTGACCGCGTGGGAAGGGCTCACGCCGAAACAGATCGGCAAAGCCATGGGATTGCCGGCGAATGCCGTGCGCGTACGCCTTTACCGCGCCCGCCGGCGGCTGCAGCGGGAACTCGGCTCAAACCGGGACTTGGAGTTGAGCTTCGAACCGACCCAGGCGGTTGAATAATGGCCGCTCTTCCTGCCGGGCTCACGCGAGACAATCATCATCCAGAGAGGCAGTCGAGGTAGCAGGAAGGGTCGTCTCTCATGTTTAGCGGATGGCCCTTCGTCTGCTCCGCCCCCGTCCATCGTTTGGGTTGAGTCAACGTTTCTTGCGCTTCTTGCCGGATGGGCCGCGAGGCTTGGCTCCCCCTGCTGCGGTAGGCGGCTTGGCGGTGCCTGTCCGTTGGCCTGTCTTGGCAGAGGCGCCGGCGGCAGCAGCCGGTCCCCGCTCGGTTTTGCGGCCGCCCTGCATGCCGAGCGAACCCCCCGTGCCCGCGGCGGTCGCGGCGACGGCATCCCTTGCCCCCCTTCGCCCCAACCAGATGAAGAGGGGTCCCAACACGATGATCACGCCCAACGCGAGCAACTGTGCCTGCTTGAGTCCCAGGAAGATGGGGTTGTTCACGCGCAGGAACGAGATGAAAAAGCGCCCGATCGAGTACAAGATGATGTAAAGGATGATGGCCTGACCGTCGCCTCGGAGCCGGGGCCTCACCCTCCAGACCACTGCAGCCGTGAGCAGGAGCCACAGTTGTTCGTAGATGGGGGCGGGGTGGGTGGGTACGCCGAGAAGGTCGTTGGGCAGCATGGTGTTGGGGTTGGTATAGATGATGCCCCAGGGTAACTCTGTGGGTGAACCCCAAGTGTCGCCATTGATGAGGTTGGCGAACTTGCCCACCACCTGCGCGATGGGCATGGCTACGGCGCCGCAGTCAAGGAGTTTGAGTGCCGGCAGCTTCCGGTGGCGCATGTAGAGCACAAAAGCGCCGGCTCCCCCGGCGAGCGCGCCGTAGATGGCCAAGCCGATGACCTGGAAACCGAACAGTCTGCCGGGATTTTGGATGTAGTAGCTTAAGTTATCGAAGACGTGGACCAGCCGGGCGCCGATGAGTCCGCCGATCACGGTCCAGATCATGGACATCCAGATATCCTGCGGATTGAAGCCACGGCGCTTGGCGTCGCGCGCCGTGATGGCGAATCCCACCACGATGGCAGTAGTGATGAACACTCCGTACCAGCGGATCTCGAATGGGCCTAAGCGAAAGATGATGGGGTCGATACTGATGGTCACTGAGGGGGACCAGTAGTATTCAGGAATTGAAGAGCGATGAGAATGGGTTGCGCAACCGCGCCTGTATCTCCGATGCTTCGTTGAGGAGGTTGTTGAGTCGACGGACGCTCTCTGTGACGCGGTTGGCGGCATCTGACAGGTCGCGGCTCTGCATCTCTATGTGCGCCACCTTCTCCATGGCGGCCTCCTGTTTGTCCATCAACTGCGACATTTCTTCGTTTATGCTGGTTTGCAACGATTCGGTGGTATGAAGGAGAGAGCGCATGGCGCGAAGGAGGAAGACCAGTCCCACAATCATGAGGACGAGAAAGACGCCTATGGCCACCAGCATGGCTATGAGAAATGCATCCATACCGTCATGATAGCTTAGTCAAGAGCCGGCGGCCCTATTCGCTCCTGGATAGGGAAGCGTCTGATGGCAGTGAGGTCCGCGCGGTCCGCCAGTCTGCTGATGCGGATTACGTCACCGGTGCGTGGCGCGTGGGCGAAGAGTCCATCGCCTATATAGATACCGACGTGGTGCACGGGTGAGCCGAAGCCCACGATGTCCCCCGTCTGGATGTCCGCAGGCCCTACCGGCATACCCATGGCGCATTGGTAGGCGGCGAAGTGGGGCAGGTGGACACCGTGCTGCCGGAAGACATACATGACGAAGCCCGAGCAGTCCATGCCTGTGCTGGGCTTCTCACCGGCCCACAGATAGGGGATACTCAGGTACGCTACAGTGGTTTCCACGAGCTGATTAAGGAGTGCGTCTGGAGTTTGCGGCAGAGGGCCGGTGTATTGACTGTAGCCGGGGAAGCGGACGCGCAGCTCCGCTTCCAGCCGTTTTCTCTCTTCCTCGCGCTTAATCCGCTCCTGTTCCAAAACGGCGGCAATAGACGAGTTGATTCCTGCTAAGGTGGCGGCTCGTTCATCTAGAAGGGTCTGGATTTCGCTTTGTTGCTCTTCTAGTTTGCCGCGAATGCTTAACTCTTCGCTTTTCTTGGCTCTAATGGCGACCTCTACATCCACAAGCTCTTGCTCTGCTTCTTTCAAGCCATCTGCCAAATCCTGGTCGTAGACGGCGATCTTGGTTATCAGGACGAGTCGGCTCACAAAGTCGCCGAAACTGTCGGTAGCGAGCAGTATTTCCAGGATGCCATCACGTCCACATTTGTACGTGGCGACCAGACGCTTATCAATTCTCTCCGTTTGCAGTTGATATCGCTGTACTGCAACTTCCTGCCGACGGCGCATTTCCACCAGTTGACCATTGATCTGGTCCAGACTAAGTTTGATTTCGTTGTATTGTTCTGTGAGTTGCTCTACTTGAGTATCCAGTGCATCGATCTCCGTCTGTACACCTGCCGCAGCCGCTTCGAGGCTATCAATTTGTTCTTTGGCTTCGCTCCGCAGGGCGACCATTCCGCCGGTGGTGGTTGGTGCAGGTAGGGCAAGAGCCGTAGACGGATGGGGCGGGCCCACGCAAAAAGCGATCATAAGGCACGTCAGAACCGTTATGAAAATGGCTGCTCGAACGGTTTTCCCGATTCCATTGTCTGCATTGTGGCTACTCGAGTTACCCGCGCCGCGATAACTCGGCGCGAGATCGTGTGGCTTAAGATCCGGTGGGTTGGGTGGCCTAGTATTCACACCATCTGATTCCAGTTATTCGCGCTCATTCCTCTATGGTCTGTAGCGGGATACCTCAGCACTGCAACGGGCGGGATTGCCAATGGTTACGCGTGGAGTCTACCAGTCGTGCGGCATGGGTGCGCAAGAGGACTTTGGTTGTACACGCGATCTCCGTGCATGCAGGCGGTCCTCGCATCTTCAGCCAAGTTCGACCGTTTGATGTGGGCGTTGCAACAGATGCCTCATAGAGCTTTGATGGCCGACAGAGGAAACTCACCAAAGCAACCGTGCTATACTTCAGTCTCACACCGGCGCGGGGTGGAGCAGTTCGGTAGCTCGTCGGGCTCATAACCCGAAGGTCGCAGGTTCAAATCCTGCCCCCGCTACTTATAAGAAAGCCCAGATATGCTGGGCTTTCTTGCTAAATAGCAGGTTATCTTCTTACCGAGAGAGCCTCAGTAGGTCGAGATGACAGCTAATGTGACAGCATCACCGGCGAGACGCGACTACTTCTGGTGGCAAAGCCTGTGCATCTGTGCAAAGCGCATTGTTGAGCTTTGCCATTGCATTCTGTTGCAGGTCGTGATTCACGCTGACATAGGTGTTCATGGTTACGGAGATCTGACTGTGGCCGAGAATCTCCATGACAACGCGAGGATGCACCCCCTGGGCAACCAGGAGTGTCCCGCAGCAGTGTCTTAGATCGTGGAATCGCTGGTC
>JAAYZX010000073.1 GCA_012514635.1 Actinomycetota bacterium | reverse complement strand
TGTACCCGCGGTACCACCCTACTTGATCGTCTCAGGGACGATCCACTCAGTGGGTGCGAGGCTGACGATGGTGGGTCACCCAGGCATGGAGCGACCGACAGGCGACCGCACGTCCCGAGCGCACCCTGTGATCAGGTTCACGCCCTCCTTCTGTCACGGGAAGGACCCGTCCAGGTCTACTGGGCCGTTGGCCTCGGCTTCGGCCACCATGTTGCGTCTGGAGCGAGATATCCACTCACGCAGGCGCGCGACGGCGGCTGGAGTTCGACCGACCGACCGTTCGGCTGGCGGCTCGGGGATGATTTTCCGCTCCCGTTCCGACCGGGCTCACACCATCTCCGGCTCGCTCTACGGATGAGGCGGGCGTACTCGTTCCCGTCATCGCCTTTAGCCATCCAGGATAAGGCTCTCCCATCAAAACTTCAAGCAGGTACAGATATGGTAGTGTCGCACCGAGGTCGCCATGGGGTCGCCACGCATTTGTAAACCGAAGTCGGTGGGCGCAACGGCCGAGGGAGATGTACAGCGTTCCTCGTGAGATACTAGTGATCTATGGAGCGTGGTATCAACAAGGAAAGTTTCGCTAGGTGGTCGGAGTTTCGGCCGCGCTGTGCCGCCATGCCGGTGGGATCCGTCCCGCATCGCGAGGTGGGGCCGGCTCTGGATATAGTGCTTGAGACTGCTCCGGAGGTACCTACTTGGCCACAGCTTCCGCGCCGCTCTTTCCTTGAAAATATGTATGTGCAGTTCAGCGAGGGATTGCCGGGCCTCCAAGTGGACGTCGCTACGGAAAAGATGGTGGAGCACAGTGAGCTGCCCGATGCGGAGCTCTTGACCTTCGCCGAAGCTCTTGAAACCAACGATCCCACGTTTTTCGCGGTTTCTCCAGATTATGCCGCCGGACTCCACGCACTCCCCTCTCTGCTTGAACGGCTGAAGGGTCCTGTCAGTTTTCTCAAGGGTCAGATCACGGGACCGGTCTCCTTCTGTCTGCAGGTGACGGACCAAGATCGCAGGCCCATCCTATACGACGACACCACGCGAGAGCTGGCCACGGAGCTGTTGACGGCCCGCGCTCGGTGGCAGCAAGAGTTTCTGCAGGCCATGGCGCCCGGGGCGGCGGTACTGATAATGGTGGACGAACCGTTTCTCGCCCAGTGGGGATCCGGATATCTCTCCATGCCGGAGGACGTAGTGGCCTCGTTGCTGGACAGGATGGCCGGCGTTCTTGATTGCCTGGTAGGTATCCATATATGTGGCGGAACAGATTGGTCCAAAGTGGCGAAACTGCCGTTGGATGTCCTCAATTTCGATGCCGCCGATCATCTTGATGCCATCGTGGCTCATGCGGAGGCGGTGGCAACTTTTGTCGCTGAAGGCGGTATGTTGGCATGGGGAGCGGTGCCCAACGACGAGCGTGTGCTGACCTTGGAACCCAAGCAAGTAGCAGATTCGGTGGTGGAGGGTGCCGGAGTGCTGGCTTCCACAGGGCTGGTGTCGAGGGAAGACGTATTGCTGCAGTCGTTTGTGGCTCCGGCCTGCGGTACGGGAGCGCTGTCAATCCCTATTGCAGAAGCCTGTCTGCGACTGAATGCGGCTACGTCTCAGGCGCTGCGCTCAGAAGTTATGTACTGAACTTGCATAAGAAGGTTTCCTTGGGACGATGGAAGATGATATCGTGTTCCGCGGCCCGTCAAAGCAACTACGTTTGGGCAGAGAGAGAGCAGCATGGTTGACGAACTTCAGAATCTCCTGGATCGGATTCAGAGGGACGGAGTCGAACAGGCTGAAGCCGAGGCCTCACGTATAGTCCAGCAGGCCAAAGACAAGGCCCGTGAGATCGTTGAGGGAGCTGAGCGCCAAGCTGTTGATATTGTCGCTCAGGCCGACAAAGATTCGGTAGTTTTTGTAGAGCGGGGGACGAAGGCGCTGGAGCAGGCGGCTCGGGATGTGGTCATCGGAGTCCAGAAGGGTCTCGAACGCATCTTTCAGGAGAGCGTCAAGGAGTCGGCGGGAGAGGCGCTAACGGCGGCAAATATGGCCGAGATGATGGTCAAGCTGGCCGAAGCATACGGTGAGCATGACCTGAAAGAAAGCCGAGTCGAGGTGCTTGTCAGCCCTAAGGATCGGGATCGCTTTGTCAAACTTGTCATGGGCAAGTACCGGGCAAGCCTTGGTCGAGGGGTGGAGATTCATCCCGAGGCCGGTGTCAGGAAGGGATTCAAGGTCTCTTTTAAAGACGACAAGCTCTACCACGATTTCACTCTCGAAGCGGTGGCGGATGCCCTGGCTGGTCTGCTGAAGACTCCTCTAAGGGACATCGTCAAGCGCGCAGCGCAATAACGGGGGGCATGCCGGGTGGCGTACGCTTACGTAATGGCGAGCCTTCCGCTGCTTGCCATCGGCAAAGACATCCCCATGAACAGTGCGGATTTCTTCGCATACTGTGAACCCATGTTGAGCGGGAAGGATGCGCGTGGTCTCGAGGCTGTTATGGAGGGTCGCCTGGAGGAGGTGAACCATCCGGGGGTCAAGCGGTATCGGGCGGCGGAAACACAGCTGCGCGGTGCCGTTGCGCGGATCAGGGCGGCAAAAATTGGGGCCGATCCTTCGCCGTTCCTGAAGTCGTTCTCCGGTTGGGACTCTTTAGCGGAAAAGGCCGCCGCTGATGCCATGAATGCCGCGAATCCGCTGGATCGCGAACTTATACTCGACAAATATCGGTGGCACGTGCTGGAAGATCTGGCCGCGCTGGACTCATTCGGCATGGTGGCCGTGTACGCATACGGGCTTCGTCTCCTGATTGCGGAGAAATGGTTGAAGCTCGACGAGAGCCAAGGTGAGGCTGCGGTGACAACGATCATAGAGGACAACGTTGCGGGAATAGGCTCATGAGCACCAAAACGGGAAGAATCGTTGGCGTCAACGGTAACATGGTGACGGCCGAGTTCGATCTGGCGGTTCATCAGAACGAAGTGGCGTACGTCGTGGTTGAAGATCTGCGACTTATTGCTGAAGTCATCCGCGTTCGCGGGCGCTACGCCGACCTCCAAGTGTTCGAGGATACGGCGGGGCTTAAAGTGGGCGGCCGCGTCGAGTTTGCCGACGAAATGTTGTCGGTAGAGCTTGGCCCTGGGCTACTCACCCAGGTTTACGATGGACTGCAGAACCCTTTGCCCGCCATCGCCGAGCAATGCGGCTTCTTTCTTCCCAAAGGTCTACAGCTGGTGGCTCTGCCCCGGGAGACCGAGTGGGATTTCACACCCAAAGCAGCAAAAGGAGATGTTGTTAGGGCAGGGGACACGCTGGGCACCGTTCCCGAGGGCATCTTCGATCACTGGATCATGGTCCCCTTCGGTATGCAGGGGAGCTACAGGGTGACAAAGATTGCTCCCGCCGGCGTGTATCGTGTGGAAGACGAAATCGCTGTTCTGGAAGACGATCGTGGTCTGCACAGCATCACCATGATGCAGAAGTGGCCGGTCAAGCGGCCCATCCGCGCTTATGTGGAACGGCTGCGTCCCACTGAGCAGCTCGTGACCAAAATGCGCATCCTGGACACGTTGGTGCCGGTGGCCAAAGGAGGCACATACTGCATCCCCGGACCGTTTGGGGCCGGCAAGACCGTTCTGCAACAACTGACCAGTCGTCATGCCGACGCCGACGTAGTTATCATCGCCGCCTGTGGTGAGCGGGCCGGCGAGGTAGTGGAGACGCTGCGTGAGTTCCCTGTTTTGATAGACCCCCGCACCGGGCGCAGCCTCATGGAGCGTACGGTTATTATCTGCAACACCAGCTCCATGCCTGTGGCGGCCCGCGAGGCCTCGGTCTATACCGCCGTCACCATCGCGGAGTATTACCGGCAGATGGGTCTGAATGTGTTGCTCCTAGCCGATTCCACTTCGCGTTGGGCCCAGGCGCTCCGCGAGATGTCCGGGCGGCTTGAGGAGATCCCGGGCGAAGAAGCCTTCCCGGCCTACCTGGAGTCGGTGATCGCCGCGTTCTACGAGAGGGCCGGTATTGTGGTTCTGAACAACGGCACGGTCGGGTCCGTAACTATCGGCGGCACAGTGTCGCCGGCAGGTGGCGACTTTGAAGAGCCTGTGACGCAGTCCACTCTGAAGGTGGTGGGCGCATTCCACGGCCTGTCGCGTGCGCGCTCGGATGCGCGTCGCTACCCGGCTATTGACCCGCTGGATAGCTGGAGCAAGTATCCCAGCATCGTCCCCGGGGACCAACTCGATCGGGCCAAACGTATCCTGCGTGACGGTCACGAGGTCCAGGAGATGATGAAGGTAGTAGAGGAGGCCGGCACCTCTATGGACGACTTCCTTATCTATCTGAAGGCCGAGTATCTGGATGCCGTCTATCTGCAGCAGGACGCATACGACGAAGTGGACGGATCAACCTCAGCCGAACGGCAGAAGCACGTCTTCAATATCATGAACACCATCCTCGACTCGGAACTGGAGTTCGCCGAAAAGGACGCAGCGCGTCGTTTCTTCCAGTCTCTCACTCAGGTGACCAGGGACTGGAACCGTGTATCAATGGAAACCGAGGAGTTCCGACTGATGGAAGGGCGCATCCACGACATGCTCGCGGAGGTGACCAAAAATGCGTAAGGTCTATCACGAGATCACCCAGATCGCCGGTAATATTATTACGGTGGAAGCCACCGATGTAGGTTACGGTGAGCTGGCCGACGTGACGTCTGACAACGGCACATCGTTGGCACAGGTCATTCGTCTCGAGGGTGATCGTGTCACTCTTCAGGTATTTTCCGGCACACGCGGGATACCCACCAACGCCGAAGTCCGTTTCCTGGGCGAGCGTCTACGCACATCGTGTTCCGAGGCGCTACTGGGCCGAGTGTTCACCGGTTCCGGTATACCACGGGACAAGGGACCGGTGCTGGACGATAACATGATCGAGATCGGCGGTCCGGCTGTGAACCCGGCCAAGCGCATCATACCGCGCAACATGATTCGTACCGGTATCCCTATGATCGACGTGTTCAACTCGCTGGTGGAATCGCAGAAGCTGCCCATTTTCTCTGTAGCCGGCGAGCCGTACAACGAAGTACTGGCCCGCATCGCGCTCAACGCCGAGGTGGACATCATCATCTTGGGCGGCATGGGCCTCAAGTATGATGACTATCTCTACTTCCGCGACACCTTGGAGGCCGAAGGGGCGCTGTCCCGCTCCATCCTCTACGTGCACACCGCCTCCGATCCGGTGGTGGAGTGCCTACTGGTGCCCGATACGTGTCTGGCGGTGGCCGAGAAGTTTGCCCTCGACGGTAAACGGGTTCTGGTGCTGCTCACCGACATGACCAACTTCGCGGACGCGCTCAAAGAAGTGGCCATCACTATGGAGCAGATCCCCTCTAACCGCGGCTATCCCGGCGACCTCTACAGTCAGTTGGCGTCCCGCTATGAGAAGGCGGTTGACTTCGACGGCGCCGGGTCGGTCACCGTGTTGGCCGTCACCACCATGCCCGGCGATGACGTGACCCACCCCATTCCGGACAACACCGGCTATATCACCGAGGGACAGTTCTATCTGCGTAACGGTCGTATCGAGCCGTTCGGTTCGCTCTCGCGGCTCAAACAACAGGTGAACGCCGACACGCGCGAGGATCACCGTACCATCATGAACACCATGATCCAGCTCTACGCGGCGTACAAAGAAGCGCTGGAGAAGCAGTCGATGGGCTTCCGTATGAGCGCCTGGGACCTCAAGCTCATCAAGTACGGCACCATTTTTGAAGATCGGATGATGAACCTGGCCGTGAATATCCCGCTGGAGCGGGCCTTGGATTTGGGTTGGGAGATCCTTGCCGAGTGCTTTGCTCCGGAAGAAACCGGAGTCCCCACGCGTCTCATTGAACAGTTTTGGCCGACAACAGTTGCCACGGCCGACGGTTCCGGCGGAGACGGCGGTGATTCGGAGGAGCGCGCAGCTTAGCGACGCGCAGAGTGGGATCAGGCGAGGATTTCGCATATGGCCAAAGTCAAGAAGACCAAGAACGCATTGAAGGCGCAACGCGAGTCGCTGGATCGCTTTCATCGTTTTCTGCCCACGCTCGAGCTGAAGAAACAACAGCTTCAGGCGGAAATGCGCCGGGCCGATAGCGAGTTTCGCCGGAAGGCGGCGGAAGAAGCCGAGCTGCGGGCGCAGCTGCGCATGTGGGTCAAACTTTTCTCGAGTGACATTAACCCCGGTGGATATATCGAGTTGGTTGAAGTCAAGAGCACCACCGGCAATATCGCCGGTGTCAATGTTCCGCTTTTTGAAGGAGTGGTGTTCAGACGGGACCCCGTTGACCTATTCGAGACCCCCCCATGGCTGGACGACGCACTCGAGATGGTGGAGAGATTGGTCGGTCTGCGGGTGGAACAGTCCATACTGGCCCGTCAGCGCGATCTGCTGGGTGAGGAGCTACGGATTACCTCGCAACGGGTTAATCTCTTTGAAAAAGTCAAGATTCCTGAGACTGAAGAGAACATCCGCGTCATACAGATCGCGCTGGGCGATACGCAGACGGCGGGCGTGATCAGGGCCAAGATCGCTAAAAGCAAGAGCGCGAGCGTGAGAACTGGAGAGGGGGCGACATGATCGTTCCCATGAAGAGATTGACGCTCCTGTGCATGGATAAGGACGTGGACAGGATCCTGGGTACTGTACGTGATCTGGGCACAGTGCACGTCACGAGTGTTCAGCCGCCTGCAGGCGATGATCTGGAACAGAGCCACCAACTTCTTGAGCGTACGCAGAAGGCGCAGGAGATCATCGCGCGCGAGGTGGCTGCTATCGCGGAGAAGGAACGCGAGACTGCGCCACCGTCGGTTGGAGCCGAGGTGAGCGATGTAGGTGAGATTGTCGATCGCGTGCACGAGTTGGCCAAGAAGCAACAGGATAATACTCAACTCCTGGATGGCTATCGCTTTGAAATCGCGCGGTTGAGTGGGTTGGGTGATTTCGATCCGGCAAATATCACTAGACTTGAAGAGAGTGGCATTACAGTCAAGCTGCTCCAGGCCCCGGTCGGTATCATTTTGTCGGCCCCAACGGGATGGCAATTGCAGACCCTCGGCTCCAACGAGAAGGATGAGGTGTTCTACGCATTGATCGGCTTGGGGCCGGTGGATTTGAGCGGCCTCGATCTTGGCGGAACATTCACGGAGGTCAGGCTCCCGCAGCGGTCAATGTCGGAGCTGTTGATCTTGGCCGAACAGGCAGAGAGAGATATTGCTATCGCTGGAGCTGAGATAGCAGATTTAGCGGTGCAT
Source organism: Actinomycetota bacterium (assembly GCA_012514635.1). Classification (GTDB taxonomy): domain Bacteria; phylum Actinomycetota; class Thermoleophilia; order RBG-16-64-13; family RBG-16-64-13; genus JAAYZX01. The sequence goes on along the minus strand of JAAYZX010000073.1, from coordinate 13,185 downwards.
CTTCTGGCCCTTACCGAAAGAGCCTCCCAGATCAGCGAGCGAGTTGCGTTTCTTGAGGTCCGCGAAGGCATGGGAGATGCCGACCAGGTTGCATATCTGCAGGGATACATTCCTGCAGATGGGGTTGAGCGTCTGCGGGAGCACGCCAGGGAGGTCGGATGTGCGGTGGTGGCGGAGACCCCTCGCGTTGGGGAGAATGTTCCCACGCTCATTCGGTATCCCAAGATAGTGAAACCCATCAAGATCATGTTCGACGTCTTGAAAATCCTGCCCTCATATTGGGAAACCGATGTCAGTTGGACCTTTTTGCTGTTCTTTACCATATTCGTGGGGATGCTCATTGGAGATGGGGGCTATGGGCTGCTTCTCGTGGCTGTGGCCGCCTACGTTGCCATTACTAAGAAGAACGCACCACGCGGTGCGCTGGTTATGCTCCTCCTGCTGGGCATCTCGGTGACTGCATTTGGGGCTATGACAGGCTCATGGTTGGGTATAGCGCCGCTACCTGCATTTCTGGAAGTGTTGAAGATTCCTTGGCTGGCTGAGAACGACAACGTTATGAGTCTGTGTTTCCTCATTGGCGCCATCCATATCACTATTGCTCACGTGTGGAATATGATCGAGATCTTCCCCCGTCCGCAGTTTTTGGCTCAAATTGGATGGACTGCCATCGTGTGGGCAATGTACTTCTTGGCCAACTCCGTGGTCTTGGGGCAGGGAACTCCGTCTTTCATGATTTATCTGCTGGCCGGAGGCGCGGTGCTGGTGGTACTCTTCATGACACCGCCCGCCGAGCTCAAGCAAAACGCCATCAACTATGTGTTGTTGCCCCTCACGCTGGTGAACTTCTTTGTCGACATCATCTCTTATGTGCGTCTCTTTGCCGTAGGCGTGGCCACGGTTGCAGTGATGGACAGTTTCAACGGGATGGCTGCTTCTATTGGGTTTGGGAATGTTTTGACCGCCACATTCGCGGTACTCATTCTGATATTCGGGCATTCGCTCAACCTAGTGTTGGCTGCACTTGCTGTGTTGGTGCACGGTGTGCGTCTCAATACCCTTGAGTTTTCGAGCCACAAGGGGCTCAGCTGGTCGGGCAATCCATTTCGACCTTTTGCACGCAGGTCGTAGCGACCCCGGTTAACGGCGAATAGGAAAGGAACAAGATGGATCCGCAAGCAGTGCAGGAACTCGGCAGAATCGGGGCCATCGCTGCGGTCTCTTTGTCCGCTGCAGGTTCGGGCCTCGGAACGAGCATTGCCGGTCAAGCGGCGGTAGGAGTATGGAAGAAGGCTTACGCCCAGGGTCGGACTGCTCCCTTCACCCTGTTCACCTTTGTGGGAGCCCCACTGTCGCAGACGATCTACGGCATGATCTTGATGTTCACCATCGCGGGGAAAGCGGATGCGGGGTACAATCCGTTCGCCCTGTTGGGTGTGGGTTTCTTTGCGGGATTGGCCATCGGGGTTTCGGCATGGATGCAGGGCGTAGCTGGGGCTGCTGCTGCGGATTCGCTGGGCGAGACCGGAGAGGGCTTCACCAACTATCTCTCGGTGATCGGTATCGTTGAGACTGTGGCCATCTTCGTTATGGTGTTCGTCATTATTGCTCTTTGATTCATGCGGATGCACCGCATCCGGCCGACATGGATGAGCGCCTGACTGAGCTTCTTGCGGGGCTGCAGTATATGCCGGAGCCGACACTGTTGGCGTGGTTATCATGCCTGTGGCAGATGGCCGACGCCGGAGAGGCGGCCGCTGTGCCGCTGGTCGGCACCGCGGCGGGCCGGCGACCGTTGAGCCGCGGCGGGGGCGGGGATATAACAGTTGAACTCGATCGGGCCGCCGAGGCGGCAATGCTTAATGTATTGCGCGACCAGGCTCCTGCTCCTCACCGTGTGATCTCAGAAGAGACCGGTGAGCTGGGTTGTGCCGGAGAATGGTGGGTGGTAGTTGATCCGGTCGACGGCAGTCTCAATGCCAAACGTGGCCTGGAGTATTACGGGACAACTCTGGCTGTTGCATCGGGTCCGCGCTTATGTGACGTTGTGGTCGGTTTGGTGGCAGACTATCCGCAAGAACACCGGTACGTGGCGCTGGCGGGATGCGGTGCCGTCTCTACGCGCAACGTTGATTCCGCCGGTCTGTCCACAAACGTGGAGCTGATTCTCACTGAGATGGGACGGCCGAGCAACGCTGTGTTCAGCTTTCGGGACATGGGCATCCTGGCGGGTGCAGGCTCGAATTCTGGCGAATCGGGTCCGGACTTCCGTGTACGGCAGATGGGATCGCTGGCCTTGTCTCTGACCAACACCGCGCTTGGGGTAGGGGACCTTCTCTTCTGTCCTGCACATGCACGCGCTGTGGATATCGCAGGTGGCTTGTTGTTTCTGCGTGAGATGGGCGGCGGGGCATGCGCAGTTGATGGAGGCAGGCTGTGGGAGCAACCCTTAGACTTGGAGCGGCGGACACCGTTCGTGGCTTGGCGCCCCGGTCTGTCCGGCACGGTCATGATTGAACGTAGTCGGCGTCTGTGGAGGGTCAAACATCCCACTTAGACGTCGTCGCCGGCACAATTGGCAATTGGCTGAACCCCGTCCTCGGCGATGATTCACTCTTGATCTCGCAGTATCCGTTCTGCCGCGTTTAGAGCGTAGAGCCGTATCTCTGGGTCCGGGTCCTGCAGGCATTCGTCCAGCAACATGAGCGCCTCCGGACTGCCGTCTTGTTCGAGATGGTCCACCAGCTTCGTCTTGAGGCCCGAGTCCTTAGATGTGGCCAATATTTCGCGGAGCTCGGTGAGCTGTGCATGTTGCAGGGCGTCTTCCCACTGTTCTGGAGGGAGGGTCATAAGGTAGGCAGCGTCCAGCGCGGGTTCTTCAGCGGGTGTGGAGGTATCGTTGAGTTCGGTAGCTGGCGGCACGGGCTCCAGTTCCACGATCTCCACCGGAGCCTCTACCAGTATAGGGGGGGTCTCCATCACCACCGGTGGAGCTTCTACAGTGACGGGGGCGACCTCCACCACCTCGGGCGGAGTCTCTGCCGCTGCCGCCGGTACTTCCCAGGCGAGCTCCGGTACTTTCGCTCCAGGCGCGGGTTTCGGCTCCGGTTCTGGTTTGGGTTCCGGCTCGAGCGCCGGCTCCGGTTCGACGGGCTGGGAAGGCTTGAGAGAGGGCGCTTCCGGTTCCGGGGGTGCGGTTGTCTGCTTGGCTGAGGATCTCACGTATTCTGCAATTGCATTCAAGCGCTCGCGCTGAGATGAGCTTCCGCTCCCCGCCTCCGCGATTTCTGTATTCATCGACTCGACGACGTCGAGCAATTTATCCGGCCGATAGAGATCCAGCCTGCGTGTTTCTGTGGCGGTGAGCGGTCCCCTGCCGGCGACGATGGTTGTAATAGCGGTGCGGATGGGGTCGACGGCAGGTTGGGCGTATGGGGTTGTTTTGGCGACGGCGGTATCGAGCGAACGCGGTGTCACCGAAATGCGGCGTGAGCGGACGCGCAGAAGGATCAGCAATCCAACAAGGAGCACGGCCACAGCGATCGCACCAATCAGGAAGTACGAACTCTGCAGGAATTCCATTTAGCACCTTTCTCTCGGTCCTGAGTTGGCGCAAGACCGGTTCGGCGGTCGGCGGCAGCCCCCACCACTGCAACGCGATTGTACCTTGTGAGGTTACTACTCTTCGCGTATCTGTATGATTCAAATTAGCGAAATTACCGCGGAGTTGGTCATGATAGACACGCATATGCACGTGGTTCCAGGAGCCGACGACGGGGCGGCGGATATGGCACAAGCTGTGGCTGTAGCTCGAGCAGCAGTAGATGCAGGCGTCACCAGTGCCATTGCTGTCATTCATGCCACAGGGCCGGAGTGTCTGGACCGATCAACTGCGTCCGAACTGCTCGCAGCGCTACAGACCGAGTTGCGAGAACAGGGATTGGTGCTGGATCTCACCCTTGGGTACGAAGTGGACCTGTCGTGGGCCTGCGCTCTGGAAATCAGTGATCTTGTTGAGTACTCAGTTGGAAACGATCACCGGATTATCATCCTGGAGGCACCGTACGTAGGATGGCCGCGTGGATCCCAGGACCTCGTCTTTCGCCTGCGTCTCCACGACATGATCCCTGTCCTGGCCCACCCCGAGCGCAACCCACATATACAGGCGCACCCAGAGATTCTTACCGCGCTCGTGCGGCAGGGAGTGGTTGTGCAGATCACGGTCCCCAGCGTTATGGGTGCGTTTGGCGGTGCGGCGCGCCGCACCGCCAAACGCCACTTGCTGCGGGGAGAGGTAGCACTCTTGGCGAGTGACGCGCACTACCATCGATTGGGGAGAGGCGATCTGCGCCACGCGGTTAAGAGGTTGAAGCAGGTGATGCCCAACGCCTCAATCGACCTGCTGGTGAAGGAAAATCCGGCTCTGCTGATGGGTGGCGTGGCACCGCAGCCGGTGACCGGATTGGCGTCTGTGTCCCGGCTGGTTGCCTGGTTGAGGAGCCTTGTGTGGTGACCGATTCCTCTTCAAATCCAACCAAGCTTCGTAAACCCCGCAGCCTGCGTAGAACTGTGGCGAACTTTCTCATTATTGCCGGAGCGCTGATGCTTCTCTATCCGGTCGGCACGTGGGCGTATACGTGGATTGAGCAGGCGGCGCTGGCGCGGCGTCTTGCAAGTGAGTACCCGCAACTAGACGTGCTGGCCCAAAATTTCTTTGAGCAGGGCACGGCAGATACTGTGTCGTCAACCCCAACCACCACCACTGTAGCGGATGAGACGGTCTTTCCGTTCGAACACGATGCTGCGCGTGAGGCCGCAGACAGGGAGGGGCGGTTGCAGCAACACCGCGCACTTCACGAGGCGGCTGTGGAGTTTTCGGCGTCGGTGGCGGACAAAGTGGGACGACCTATAGGTAGGTTGGTCATACCTACCATAGGTGTCAATGTGGTGGTCTTGGAAGGTGCTGAGACGCAGGATCTGAGGGAAGGCCCCGGACACTGGCCTGAGACGCCGTTTCCCGGTCTAGGGGGAAACTTTGTCATCTCGGGCCATCGCACCACCTACGGAGCGCCCTTCTTTCGGCTCGGCCAGCTGGAGATCGGAGACGAGATACAGCTTACGCTGCCCTATGTAGCCGCGCGATACCGTGTGTGGCGGATCATCATTGTGTATCCAAATGAAACCGATACTGTGCGACAACGTGGTGTGGAAGAGATCTCGTTGGCTGCCTGCCACCCCATCTACAGCGCAGAGCAGCGATTGGTAGTGCAGGCGCTACTGATCGATTATGAAGTGCTGCAGCCGGATACAACCGACGACATGTGAGATACAGAAGCGATTTGTTGTGGGATGCGTCGCCGGTCTAGGCCTCGTGTTCTAAGATTTATCGGTTGTGTCGCCGTCGGCCCGTTGAACCAGGAACGCTGCAACCAACAGCGCAACGACAATGATGACCAGAACGATTTTCCACCAATCCATTAGAGACTCCTCATAGGAACGGATGACATCGTGACAATAGCAGAAAATAAAGAAATCATAAAGAAAGTACCTTCGCAGCCGGTGACGAAATCAACTTCATAGGCGGCGCCGCGAGTGTCTTGGGAAATAACTTCAGTCAGTCAAAGAAAGAGGTATCCTGCAAGTTCGCTTCACTGAACAGTTAAGGAAAGTTGTTGTACAATGAGGTCTCAGGAGGTCTCAGGGAAATACTCTCGTTTGCGCCGGATATTCAGGAGTATTTGCCGAGGGTTCACGGGGCGGGCGCACGGAAAATATTGCGGAGGACTGTGATGGCACCCAGCAAAGCTTCTAAAGCGACGGTGGCGGCAAAAGCGGCGCATGACGAGGTGGTGTTGGAGATACTCAAACTCCTTCCCAGTTTGGGCAGAGCTCTTGGTCGGACAGTACCACCGGATATCAGGCGCGAAGGGATCTCGGTAGCACAAGTGAAGGCGCTGGTGCATCTTGCACAACACGGCGCTCAGACCATGAGCGATTTGGCCACGGGTTTGCGGATTACTACGCCATCCGCAACAGGCCTCATCAATCCGCTGGTAGAGCAGGGATATGTAGTTCGTCATCGCGAAAGCAAAGACCGGCGTGTTGTCACGGTGTCCCTGAGCGAAGAGGCCGAACCACTTGCTGATCGGCTGGTCAACATGCGCAAAGGGCAGATCGCAAAGGTGATCGAAGATTTCACGCCTGAGGAGCAGGCGCTGTTCTTGAGCGGCCTCAGGAAGCTTGCGGCTGTGTTTGGTGGCGAGCCGCTCGTAGAGACATACTGAGGATTTGGAAGCCGATCCCCCGTAGGCGGACCGGCTTCCCTATGCCCTGTGCTATCCTACGCTGGTGATGGGCGTCGAACCGTTCCTGCACTATCTGGCTGAAGTCAAGCCCACTATAGACCTGCAGCTCGAATCCTATCTCAAGGACAGAGGGCAGGGCACTTTGTTGCGCCGGTATCTCTACGATATCCTCCAGGAGTTTGTGGCGCGGGGCGGCAAGCGCGTGCGGCCCGCCATGGCTATGCTTGCGTGTGAGGCGGTTGGCGGGGAGTCGTTGCGCGCGCTGCCGAGTGGATGCGCGGTTGAATTCTTTCACGCCGCCGCTCTTATTCACGATGACATCATGGACGAGAGCGAGATCCGCCGGGACCATAAGTGCGCTCATATTCTGCATGGGACTCCTTTGGCCATCAACGCCGGAGACTATGCGCTGGGGCTCGTTTGTACCATCGTGGTGAGAGACGAGGGGCTGGATGATCGCGCCAAGATCGCCGTACTGGATACCATCGGAGAGATGAGTGCCCGTACTATTGAAGGACAGGCGCTCGATGTAGGGTGGGTGGAGGAAGATCGCTACGATCTTACGCCCGCCGACTATCTGACCATGGCCCTCGGCAAGACCGGCTATTACTCAGGCATTTCGCCTCTGCGCATCGGAGGCCTCATAGGTGGGGCGACAACAGAACAACTGTGTGCACTTGAGGCCTTTGGGAAGAACTCGGCCATCGCGTTCCAGATTCAGGATGACGTTCTGAACATCGTGGGTGAGGAAGCAGTGGTGGGCAAAGATCTGCTCAACGACATCCTGGAGAGCAAACGCACGCTCATGGTTATCCACTGCCTCAACGAAGCCGGCCCCACCGACGTTGAACGGCTACACGAGCTTCTCAGAATGGGCCATGAAAAAGAGCCAAGGCATGTTGATGAGATTGTGGCTCTCCTCAACCGATACGATTCAATCGGTTACGCGCGGCGGTTGGCCCGAGATCTGATTGTTGAAGCCCGCACGCATCTGGAGGATCTACCTAACTCACGAGCCAGGACGGTTCTGGCCTCTATGGCCGACTTCTTCCTGGAGCGAGAGTTATAGCTACCGCTGAGGCGCACTCCATGCAGAAGGAGCTGCAGGCGCTGCTTCGCGTCCTACCTTCCGTCGAGGAGCTGGCTCAGTCTCCCGAGATGGCGTCCGCCGTGGCGATGTACCCCCGCCCACTGGTTATCGAAGCCGTCCGCACTGCGCTGACCGAGGCGCGCCGTGCCATTCTTGGTGCCGATGCACGAGAAGCCGGCGAGGGCGGTGGCGCCCAAGAGGAGGGCGTTCCGGCGGTGCTTCGAAGTCTGGTGACTCCGGGTGCATTGGCAGCCCAGGCATGCGAACGTCTGGAGATCGCTGCCCGACCGAATCTGCGCAGGGTTCTCAATGCCACGGGCGTAGTTGTGCATACCAACCTGGGACGGTCGATCCTGGCTTCGCAGGCCATTGAGCGGGTGGTGGAGGCGGCAGCAGGCTACAGCACTCTGGAGTATCGTTTGGCGACGGGAGTTCGCGGATCCCGACATGAGCACGTGGAAGATCTGCTCACAGAACTGACCGGTGCTGAGGCAGCCATGGTGGTCAATAACAACGCGGCGGCTGTGCTGCTCATGCTGGGTGCTCTCGCCCACGGGCGCGAAGTGATTGTCTCGCGCGGTCAACTGGTAGAGATAGGGGGATCGTTCCGCATCCCCGATATCATGCGGGTGGGCGGTGCCGTACTGGTGGAGGTAGGAACCACTAACAAAACGCGCCTAAGTGACTACGAAGCTGCTATAGGTCCGGATACGGCGCTTCTGTTGCGGGTCCATTCCTCCAACTTCAAGATTGTTGGTTTCACGGAAGAGGTGGGAATTGTCGACCTGTCCTCGCTGGGAGCGTCGCGCGGCATCCCGGTGGCCGACGATCTGGGAAGTGGAGCTATAGCGACATTAGATGTTTTTGGTGAGGAGCCATCGGTGGAGGAGTCGGTATCCGCGGGCACCGACGTGGTGGCTTTCAGCGGAGACAAATTGCTTGGGGGACCGCAGGCGGGCATCGTGGTGGGGCGCTCGCCGTGGATCGACGCCATGAAGCGGCACCCTCTGGCGCGGGCGGTTCGCGTGGACAAGATGACCCTGGCTGCATTGGAGGGTACGCTGCGTCTCTATCGCGATCCAGAACGCGCCGTGCACGATATCCCTACATTACGCTATTTGAACCGCAGTTTTGAGGAGACGCTCGGTCTTGCCGAGGAGTTGGAGGAGCGCCTGAGAGGGCGTTTGGAAGAACGGGGAGAGACGGATGATGTCGGTGGGGATGAGCCCCGCAATTGGGTGACATTGAGCGTGGAGGCCACCGGAGCCAAGGCCGGAGGCGGAGCGCTGCCGTTGCTGGAAGTACCGTCTCATGCTGTGGTGCTGCGGTGCGCGGAGGAGGCGGGCGGGCAGGCCGTAGCCGGAGGTCCGTCCGTGGCGGAGATTGAGCGCCGGTTGCGATCGGCGGCTCCGCCGCTGTTGCCGGTGGTGGCGCGTGTAGGGCGAGATGCCCTGTTCATCGATGTAGCGGCGCTGGCCGAGGCCGAGCTGGATCTGGTGGCCGATACCGTGTCTTGGGCTGTGAGGTCTTGAGCGTATGGGCAACTCTCCCATCGATGGCGCACGGGCGCTGACACTAGGCACCGCCGGCCACATCGATCACGGCAAGACCACCCTCATCAGGGCGCTTACCGGCAAGGACACCGATCGGCTCAAAGAGGAGAAGGAACGAGGCATCAGCATTGAGCTGGGCTTCGCTGAGCTGGAATTGCCGGGTGGGCGACGGTTGAGCGTGGTGGATGTTCCCGGGCACGAGCGCTTTGTCAAGAACATGGTGTCGGGAGCCACGGGGATAGACCTGTTTCTGTTGGTAGTGGCGGCCGACGATGGCGTCATGCCCCAGACGCGCGAACATCTGCGCATCATCGAGTTGCTGGACATCCCATGCGGCGTCGTGGCCCTCACCAAGATCGATATGGTGGAACCGGACATGGTGGAGTTGGCGGCGGCGGACGTGGAGGACCTTCTGGCCGAGACCAGATACGAGGGGTTGGCGGTGGTGCCGGTCAGTGGGGAGACGGGCGCCGGGTTGCCCGAGTTGCTGAACGCTTTGGAGGCCGCGGCGGCACTCGTGCCGCCGCGGCCGGCCTACCCTGCCACTCGTCTCGCTGTGGACCGGGTATTCTCCCTCAAAGGGATCGGCACGGTGGTGACCGGCACCCTTTGGTCTGGGGAGTTACGTCCCGAAGACGTGGTGGCCGTGCTACCGAGGGCGGCTTCCGGCCGCGAGCTCAACGAGGTGCGCATCCGCGGCATCCAGGTGCACGATCGCCCGGCGGACGTGGCGTACGGAGGGCAACGCGTGGCTCTCAACCTCACCGGGGTGGAGCGTCACGAGGTGCAACGCGGGCAGTGGGTGGTCAGAGATCCTGTGGTGGCGCCGACCTTCCTGGCCGACGTCTCGGTTCAATTGCTGGCGGAAGCTCCGGGAGCGTTGGGTCGAGTGTCACGGGTGCGGGTGGACCACGGCACTGCCGAACTCCTGGCCAAGCTGGTCTTGGCGGATCGCGAGACGCTGGGGCCGGGCGAATCGGCCTACGGGCAGTTGCGGTTCGAGGAGCGGGCACTCGTATACCCGGGCGATCACCTCATCCTGCGCTCGGTCACGCCGGTGACGACTATCGGCGGCGGCCGGGTCTTCGACCCGGCCCCGCACAAGCACGGCACAGATCCCAAGTGGCGCAGCCGGCTGGCGGTGTTGGAGACCGGACCGGCGGACGATATCGCGGAGCTGCTGCTGGCGGAGGCGTTCCCTCGAGGGATCGCGCGGCAGCGGCTGGAGCACAGCCCTTACTTGTGGCGTTTCAACGGGCGGAAGGCAGTGGAGACCCTGCTCGCCGGAGGACTGGCCGAGCTCGGGGACGGTGGGCTTCTTTTCCACGCGGGATCCCTAGCCGTGCTACGGGGGCAGGTAATGGAGGCGGCAAAGGAGCGGGCTGCAGAAGATGCCGCCAACCCCTTCCTTACGCTGGGCGAGTTGCGGCGGGCGGTGGCACGCGGGCGCGAGTGGCCGGCTTTGGAAGCGGCACTGGCCCAGTTGCAGACCGCCGGAGACGTAGTGCGGTCTGAACACGGTGTGCGCTGGGGTGAAGCTGCTGCCGCCTTGGAGGGTACCGACGCGGCGGCGGCAGAGAGGCTGCTGGAGACTATGACCGCAGGCGGTGCGGATGTGCCCACTCCCGAGGTGGCGATCGCAGCGGTGGGGCTGCTCCCCGCAGACGGCGCCAGGCTGCTCAAGGCACTCGAGCGGCTGCGACGCGTGGTACGCGTGACCGAGGATCTCTATTACCCTTCGGAAGTACTGGACGGGTTGCTGGCCCGTATCACAGCCGCCATTGAGGAGGAAGGCCAGATAACTCTGGCGCAGGTGCGGGATATGCTGGGTACGTCGCGGCGCTACGCGCAGGCACTCTTGGAGCACATGGACTCCGAGGGTCTGACCCTCCGTGTAGGCGACGCTCGGCGGCTGCGCCGTCGCCGGCGATGAGCGATCGATAGGCGCGTGGAAACCGACGTCGTCAGGCTTACAGCCGTTGATCTCGCGCTTAATGGGAGGGGGATTCTCCATGCGGTGGACTTCGCGGTGGAGATGGGTCAACATTGGGTGATTCTGGGGCCTAACGGGTCCGGGAAAACGACCATCCTTCAGATTATCGCCGGTTACCGGTGGCCCACACGCGGACGGGTGTCTGTTCTGGGGCAGGAGTTCGGGGCCGTAGACGTGCGCGAACTGCGGCAAGATATCGGGATCGTGAGCACGGCCATCACGCGTCGGGTGCCCGAGCGCGATACCTGTGCTCAAGTGGTGATGAGCGGGCGCTTTGCGAGCCTGGGCTTGTTCTATCAACGCCCTACCGAGGACGATGCGACGCGGGCACAGGTATTACTGGCGCAGGTAGGATGCGGGGACCTGTGGGATCGGGCTTTTGGAGTTTTGTCCGCGGGCGAGCAGCAACGGGTTATGCTGGCCCGGGCGCTGATGCCGTCACCGCGCCTTCTTCTGCTCGACGAGCCGACCGCACGACTCGATATAGGCGGGAGGGAGTCGTTTTTCCGGGCCCTACGTGAACTGGTGCAGCCGACCCCGGCGGATGCGGGTATCTCGCCCCCGACCGTGCTCTTCGTAACCCACCACGTGGAGGAGGTAACGCCCATATTCACTCACGCGCTCCTGCTACGGCGCGGACGGGTGGCGGCAGCGGGGCCGCTGGACGAGGCGCTGACATCGGAGAGAGTCTCGGAAGCCTACGATTTGGAGATCCAAGTGCTGCGGCGTGGCGGAAGGCTGTGGGCGCTGCCGGCATCGTAGACACCGGCCGAGGGACGGCGGATTCGCGCCGGCAACGTAAGCCACTGCGGCATCGTGGGCCACGGTGGGCTAGAATCTGATTTGCACGGAGCGGCGTTCGGTCTGGTGGCCGGCCCGGTCTTCAAAACCGGTGTTGGGCGGTAGCCCCGTCCAGGGTGGGTTCGATTCCCATGCCGCTCCGCCAGCTTATTTGCAGGGAGTTCGATATTATTCTTCTTGATTGCGTCTTTTTATACGCGGCCGCCAGCGAGCCCTATGGCAGCCGTCAGGCAGTCACTCCGGTTTGGTGTTGTGTGAGATCTGGTCACCAATGGGTCCTGTCCATTGCACCGACCCTTCCTCGCAGGCGTCGATGGATCGCCGAGCTACGGGAAGACGTAGTTGTTCAAGTATGGTGTTCATAGTTCGGCCTTATCCGGAGTTCAGCTGGTCCATGAGCCGTCAACGGCTTTTGGACCAGTGTCCCCGCGCCTACTTCTTTCGTTACTACGCGGGCTGGAATGGGTGGCTCGTGCAGGCCCCCCGGCGCAGTCGTATCGCCTACCGTCTATCCAAGCTCACCGGTCTGGATGCGGTCTTTGGACAGGAGATGGATAGACGGGCTCGCGAGATCGAGTGGGCGGCGCGGGAGGGGCGGCCGCTCCCCGGCCCGAAGGAACTAGAGGCGCGTACGCGGGCGACGCTCAACGCCGTCTGGGTTTCCTCCAAGGATCGGTCGGTCTTCGAGGAGTCACCCAAATCGACCATTATGCTGCGCTCCGTCTATATGAGCGAGGATGCGGAACCGGACATCTCTCGAGTGAAGAACAAGATTTCTCCCTGCATTGAAGCGCTCTTGTCCCTGGATCACTGGGATAGACTTTCCATGTGCTGGCGGGAAGGAAGTGTAACCATCCCCGACTTCGCCCACTTCTTCTTAAATGGAGTCAAGGTATTCGCTGCGGCCGATCTGGCCTACGTACACGAAGGCACGCTCTACGTCATGGACTGGAAGACCGGGAAGGAGTCGGAGGACGACGATACTCAGGTCCTTATCTCCACCTACTCTTTGAGAGAGAACGACGAGGTGTTCCGCGGCCTGCCCGTGCAGGCGACCGTCCACTATCTTGCCCGGGGACAATCCCTACGGGTGCAGATCCCGGACGATGAACAGGCACAGGTAGAGGCCGTCGTTGAAGAAGGCGTGTTACGCATGCGCCGCTACCTGCGTGATCCGGAGGGAAATATCCCATTGGACGAGGAGGACTTCCCTCAGAGAGAAACAGGGCTGTGTCGGTACTGCAACTTCATGCTGCTCTGTAAGGCCAACTAGGCCCGCGGCGCTCCTATACCTGTACTCCCTCGTTTCCGCCAACGTGTCAATGCCGATCTGTAGTTGACCCACCTCTGCCGGTTTGAAACTGACCCACCCCCGGCTTCAGTGCCGGTCGAGGACCGGCCGTTCCTGCGTCATGTGGTTCTTTCGTCCTCCTTCCTCATCGA
>JAAYZX010000072.1 GCA_012514635.1 Actinomycetota bacterium | reverse complement strand
TCGATGAGGAAGGAGGACGAAAGAACCACATGACGCAGGAACGGCCGGTCCTCGACCGGCACTGAAGCCGGGGGTGGGTCAGTTTCAAACCGGCAGAGGTGGGTCAACTACAGATCGGCATTGACACTACGGCCTTCCGCAGACTCGTCTTACCCATAAGCCAACCCCTCTTGTTCCGTGGCCCTTCAGCCGATCATCAGGCACTACCACCTCATATGCTTCATTATACGAGATGGTTCGTAAGGGAAAGCAAAAGTCTGGGCACTGTTGAGTAAAAAGCGGCTAAAGAATACGCTAAGAAATCGAAAAACCGTCAATCCACCTTGAGTCGGTAACCCACACCAGACTCCGTGAGAAGAAATCGAGGGCGCGCCGGATCGGCTTCCAGCTTGCGCCGTAACTGTCCTATATACACGCGCAGGTAAGGAATCTCGGTCTCGTACTGCGGACCCCATACTTCTTGCAACAACTGGCGATGAGTCACCACTTTCCCGGCGTAGCGAATCAGTGTGACCAGCATCTTGTACTCGCGATTGGTAAGATGAACTTCCGTTTCTCCCACGAACACACGCCGGTGCACCATATCTACCTTGAGGTCATCCAGCACAAAGACGGCCTGTTCGTCAGAGCTGGCACCCGCCGCGTGACGAAGAGAAACACGGATCCGAGCGAACAGCTCGCCCACCCCAAACGGTTTGGTCACATAGTCGTCGGCGCCTAGGTCCAGCGCCGCAATCTTATCTTCCTCCCGCCCGCGGGCCGATATCACCACAATCGGTATTCGCGACCATTCCCTCACCCTACGAATGACTTCCAAACCATCAATGTCCGGCAGCATGAGATCCAGCAGGATCACGTCCGGGCTGCGGAAGGCCGCCTCCTCCACCCCTCCCTGTCCGGTATCGGCCTCCACCACACTGAACCCCTGGCTGACGAGCGTAGTACGCAGAAAACGCATCATCTGCGGCTCATCCTCCACCACAAGCACACGTGGCCCGGCCGCACTCATGAAACTCCTCCTTCCCCATCCGTTATCTAGTCCATTTCCAGACCAATAGGTGCCTGTTCCAACGGCAGCTCTATGTAGAAGAAGGCACCTCCGCCGTCACGATTCTCAGCCCAAACACTCCCCCCGTGCGCCGCGACGATACCCCGGGCCACAGCCAAGCCCAAGCCCACCCCCGACCGTTTAGATTTGGCGTCCAGACCGCGGTAGAACTTGTCAAAAATGCGCGTCTCGTCTCCCGGAGGAAGCCCGGGTCCCCGATCGCCGATGGAGATTAAGACTCTATCGACCCCGGCGAAGGCCCGTATCTCAATGGTATCTGTCATTGCAGTATAACGACAGGCATTTTCCAAGATATTCGCCAGAGCCTGTTCTATTAGAACACCATCGATCTGTATCAACGGCAGTTGCTCGTCCAGTTCAACCAGGAGATGGCGGCCTTCCAACTGTGCCGACCAACGCGTCAGCAGAGACCCCACTACTTCCTCTACCGGCTGCCACTCCTTCTTAGGCTCCACGGCTCCTGCTTCCAGTCTGGTCATGTCCAGCAGATTGCCCACTAATCGGTTCAGTCGATTAGCTTCCTCGTTGATGGTCGCGAGCAGGGCTCTACCCTCAGCCGATTCCAGAAGCGAATCATCTTCCAGTAAGGCGCTCGATACTCCTGTAATGGTGCCCAAAGGCGTCCGCAGATCGTGCGAGACGGAACTCAAAAGCGCGCTACGCAGGCGCTCCTTCTCTGCATGCACACGCGCCTGCTCCGCTTCGAACTCCAGACGCGCCCTCTCTATAGACGGCGTGATCTGGGCCGCGAAAAGATCCATTTGCTCCACCATGCGACGCACTTCCCCGATCTCGTTAGGCGCAATGACTACGCCGAGCAAGCCCATGTGGCCTCTCGCGCCGCGTAGCGGCGCACACACAGCTTCCGCCGGCACGCCGTTTGATTTCCCGCCATCGACCTCATCGGGGGATACCTCGCTATGAACAGTCACTGGTATAGAGCCGCTATCCAGACCGGTCTGCTCCACTGTTGCGATCAACCCATCAATATCGGCAGGGCTAAAGACCTCAAAACCAGCCGATGCGGTAAGAACACAATTGCCTGCTGGGTCGCGCAGGTAGAGGAACACTGGCAAACCGAAGAAGTCATGCACATGCTGCACAGCGACGTCGGCGAGAGCATCAGTGACAGGAGTGCTGGCCAGCTTCCTGCTGAGCGCCAAGAGGGCGGCTATGCGCGAGCCCTCCCATCTGGCGAGTTCCACTTGATGCTTGAGTCGAGTAGTCAAAGAGCTTATGACGAGCCCCACTGCCAGCAATCCAACCACTGTGGCCAAGTGTTTCAGGTCGGAGGGAACGAAATTGAAATGCGGTATAACGTAGAAGAAATCGAAGCATGCAGCACACATCACGGCAGCCACAGCCGAGGCCATAGGTCCCAGTTGGACGGACGCAAAGATGATTCCCAACACATACACCATGACGAGTTCGGCCAGAGGGAAGAATCCGGCCAGCGGCCAGCAGATTAGTGTGCACGCGGCCGCTGTAGCAGTGGCCAGCAGGAGCTGCTGCCACAGCGGCCGCACCGGCTCACTAAGAGAAAGGAGCCTGACCTCCCAGGATCGCCCCGCGTCGGATTGAAGACCCCTACTCAATCGCGCATCCGTCAGAGCGCATTCTCCCCTCAATGGGCGAAGAGTTCACCACGTGCCGTCCTCACCTTCCTGTTTGGCCCTCCACTCTGTATAGCGCGCGAGATAGGAGAGCACACGAACCGCCCTCAGGGGTGATTGAATCACCACCACCCCGTACTTCCCCCAATTAGTGAATACCGACCGTCCCACCGGTACCGCTGCAACACTGATAATGGGCTTGTGATACGTCTCCATGAGGCGTGCCAGTTGCTTCATGAAGCTCTCGCGACGGTGTGCAAACACCCCCGGCTCCACCATCTCCGGCTGCGACATTTCGATGGCTCTGTCGTCATGCAGCCTGTGAGCCTCCACAAGAACATCCGCCGCCAATCCAAACACGCTCACTACGGCCGAAACCACCACAGCGTCTACCTGTTCCGAAGCGACAACGGCCTCCACCACCGCCCCAACCACTCCTTCTTTGATGGTCGCCACCAGATCTACCGGATTGGCCTTGCTCCAGTATGGAGGCAGTAAGCCGTCCAGTTTCTCAATCAGAGCAGGGTCGAATGGAGCGAGCTCCATATTGCTACGCGCCACTTCGTCTGCACAGAGGACCCCCCACCCTCCTCCCATGGTAACAATACCCACCCGCCTTCCTCGCGGAAGCGGTAGATACGAAAAGGCCATAGCTAGATCGAGAAACTCGTCGGGATCAAAGGTGAGCAACATGCCCGCTTGGCGCGCTGCTCCTTCAAAAATCCGGCGCGATCCGGCCAGCGCTCCCGTGTGCGAAGCAGCCGCCCTGCTCCCGTAGCTGCTGACCGCCGCGCGCAGCGCCACCAGCGGCTTCGACTGAGCAAACCGCCGCGCGCTTCTCATGAGGCGTCGTCCATCGTCGCAACCCTCTATATAAGCCAGAGCGCACCGGGTATGTGGATCTTCACGCAGGTAATCCAGGATATCGGCGGTGTCCACCAGAGCCTCGTTCCCCACTCCCACGAAGCTGCCGATCCCGCCCCCCCGCCGCTCCGCAGAGACTATCAACTGAACGGCTACATTGCCGGACTGCGACACAAAACCCGCCGGTCCCGGAGTGAGACGAGCATGCAGTGCGCCTATCGCGCACAAATTATGGCGAGATGACAATACTCCCATACAGTTGGGGCCCACCAAAACCATACCGTATCCTGCTGCGATTTCCGTGATCTCACTCTCCAGACGACGGCCTTCTTCACCTATCTCCGAGAATCCGGCCGTGACCAGGACCAACGCCTTGACTCCCTTTCGGCCGCACTGCTGCACCACTCCTTTCACGTGGTGTAGCGGTACTGCCACCATCGCCATATCTGGAGCTTCGGGGAGAGAAGTCACATCCGGATATGCCGGCAATCCCAGGACGGAATCGGTCTGAAGAGTCACAGGAAAAATTCGTCCCTTGAATCCGCCGGAGATGAGATTGACAAGGATGGTTCCACCCCACTTCAACGGATCATTCGAGGCGCCGATTACTGCTACCGACGTCGGCTGAAATAAGGCAGCCAGGTTGGTCGACGCAGGCGACGGCCTATTCGGCAATGCGATCTCGCTTCCTCCCAGCACCACCAACGCATCCGCCGCCAGCGGCTTGTCGCCTTCCAATAGTAGGGGGTTGACGTCGATTTCCGCGATCTCCGGATGCTCGCAAGCCATCCGCGCGACGGCCTCTATCACCCGCGCCAACGCATCTCTGTTTACAGACGGCCGACCACGGAATTCACCCAACACCCGATGCGACCGGATGGACTCCATCAGCTCCAATGCTTCGGCATGAGTCACGGGCGCCAACGCAAATGCCACATCATCCAGGATCTCCGTAGCCACTCCGCCCAAGCCGAACATCACAACCGGCCCAAACTGAGGATCTCTAATGGCTCCCACTACCAGCTCCCGCCCGCGCGGCAACTGTCGTTCCACTAGGACCCCACACAGCCCTGCGCGTCCGCTTATACGCCTATACGCATCGCGAAGCGAGACACTATCGTGGATACCTAACTCCACAAGGCCGGCTTCCGTCTTATGTGATACAGACTCGGAGACGCCCTTCACTACAACTGGATAGCCAATGCGCTCTGCCAGCGCCTCCGCAACACCGAGTTCGGTCACCATGCCGCCCGAGGGTACCGGTATTCCGTAAGACACGAGTAGTGCCTTACTTTCGATCTCGGTAAGTTGTCGTCGGCCGGCGGCAGATGCCGCCTGCAGCACAGCCGATCCTTCACCTAATGCCGAAGCGCCATCCAAGACGTTGCGATTCACGCACATGACATTGCCCCGATGAGAGATTGGCTTGGAACAAGCACCCAGCCGTTGCTCAAGCACCTACCACTCAACTACTCACGATACCATGCCGGTCTTCAGCCCGAGATGGGTAGATGGTGCAAATCTTCAGCGGGAAGCATGAAGGATCCAGCACCGGTGGGCTGCGGCGCGGCGCGCAAAGTCCGGTGGGATAGTCCGAGCCGTGATATCCCGCACGTACAACCCCGCTTCCATCAGCAGGCGCTCCTCATCCAGCCGAAAACGCCTTTTGTTGGTAGAGAACAGCACCACACCCTCCGGCGCCAGAACACCTGCCACTGCGGCGAGCAGAGTCACGTGATCCCGCTGTACATCGAACGTACCCTCCATCTGTCTGGAATTGGAGAAAGTGGGCACGTCGGCGTATACGAGATCAAAACGCGTGTTCCGCTCCCCGGCCGCACCGGCCAGCCACCGGAGACAGTCTGATTGTACAAGCCGATGGGTGCCCGAGCGAGGATCCATGGAGCCGTCATAGCCGTTTAGAGCCAGGTTTTCTTTGCCCCACGCCAGATAAGTGCGCGACAGATCCACCGATGTGCTGGAGACCGCGCCGCCCGCTACCGCGCAGACGGTGGCGGTGGCCGTGTAGCAGAAGAGATTGAGAAAACGCCGGCCTTGGGCCTGCTCCCTAACAAGCGAACGCGTGATACGTTGATCCAGAAAGAGACCGGTGTCCAAGTAGTCCGAGGGATTGACGAGAAAGCGCAGACCGCCCTCGCGCGCCTCCCGCAGTTCACCGAGCAGCGCGCGACGCGTGTATTGCCTACTGCCTCGTTGGCGTTCACGCAGGCGAAAGAACAGCTGCGACTGCTCCAACCCGAGCAACTCTCGCACTACTGCGAAGGCGGCGTCCCGTCTACGACGGGCCGCCGCCTGCTCAATCTCGGAGGGAGGATCGTACTCCTGCAGCAGCGCCCAGTCTTCGTAGACATCGAGAGCAAAGTTGTAATCGGGCAGGTCACGATCATACACCCGATAGCAGGTCACCCCTTCCCGCCGCGCCCACCTACCCAGATGACGCAGATTCTTGCGCAGACGGTTGCGCAGATCAGGTGCGTCAGCATGAGTTGCAACTTTGTGCGAAGCCGCTCCCTCCTTGCGGGCACGCACAGCAGCAGGCCCCACGTTGAAGTGTAGAAGGCGAACCGGAAGGGCTCCGTTGTACAGGCGATGCATTTTGTGTGCCCGCAATCCCAACCGATGTCCCAGATCGTCCTGTTCAACCAACACCGCCGCCCTCCAGCCACTGAAGGTCTGACGCAGACGCAGGCCGATAGTGGTGTAGAGAGCCTTAAGATCCCCATTCCGCCCCATGCGATGCCCGTATGGTGGATTTATCACCACCAGCCCATCCTCGACACCTACAGGCGGTGCCAACTCCGTGATGGACCGGCCGTCCACCTCTATCACGTCGGTTAGCCCTGTGGCGGCTGCGTTGGCCAACGCAGCCGCCACAGCTCTCGGATCAGCGTCCCCGCCGACGATGCGGGGGATCTGCGGTCTTTTCGCGGCAGCATGGATTTCCGCCTCCCTCACCGCCCGCGACCAAACTTCGCTCGGAAACTGCTTCCAACCTATAAAACCGTAGTACCGACGTGTAAGCCCCGGTGCAATCTCGCCTGCGATCAGGGCTCCTTCAATGAGAAGAGTTCCGGTCCCGCACATGGGATCGAGCAAGGACGCCCCGCGTCGGGCAATTTCCTGCCACCCCGCACGAAGCAATACGGCCGCTGCCAGATTCTCCCTCAGAGGAGCTTCGCCCCCCTGAACACGGTACCCGCGGTTGCTGAGGGCCTCACCCGATAGATCCAAGCTTACGGTGGCCAAGTCACGACGCAGATGCAGATCCACCTTCACGTGCGGTCGTACAGGTCGTATGCTCGAACGACCCCCGCACGCTTCGCGCTGCCGATCCACTATGGCATCCTTGACTTTGAGGGCGGCGAAAACGTTGTGTGTCATGCGTGACGCGGAGAGGTTGGCCTGCACCGCCAAAGTCCGCGAGACGTCCAGGTGCTCCTCCCAGGGAATCGACAAAGCACCCGCATATAACTCTTCCGGAGAAGGCGCTTCGAACGTGGCAAGCTGCAGAAGCACGCGGCTGGCCACTCGTGACCACAGACAAACTCTGAGCGCAGTCTCGATGGTGCCGCGAAAGCGGGCACCTGCCCTGGTCACCGACACCGCCTCCGCTCCGATACCCCGCAACTCTTCCGCCAGCAGATCCTCCACGCCTAGCGGACAGGGACAGAAGAAGTCTCGAACGGTAGTGAGAGAAGGCGTCGCGGATGGTGTACTTGAGAGATCCATGAGAAATAGCAGTATACGCCGGTAACCCTACTGCCGGCACCTTCCGCCGAAGACAGTATCGGCGCCGCCCACAGCCCACGGCCCGTGAAGCTCAGGACGTCAGTTCCCGCAGCGCAGCCCGAACCGCAGCTTCATACTTTTTCAACGAGACTCCGCCGCCATCCATACCCTGTAGCAGAAGCCTGGTGACAAAAGGACGTGCCGTCTCAACGATGTCGATGTCGGGGTATAGAGCACGCGCCACACCCTCAATGGTGACTAGAGACTTCACCAATAGTCCATAGCCCACAGGAATCTCGATTTCGTGTCGTGCCAGCAACGACAAGAGCCCGATCCCGAAGTCCTTGACATCCAGGCTCGCACGTTGGACGGCACAGGCACAATCACCGCCCATATCTCCACTAGAGCCATCAGTAAAGCTGTGCGCGGAAATTTCCGCCCCATTCACTGACCCCACCGCCCGTTTCTGGTCCATCAGCCGGCTCAAACCATGGCTCAAAGCCGCCGTCTTTACAGCCGGGATCTTCACCCCCAACTCCCCCGAATATCGTAGCGCCCGCTCGGGATCACGGAACACGAGGGCCGCCAGGATCTGAGCCACCGCAACCCTCTCCCTTGACGTGAGCATCCCTACAATACCGAAGTCCAAATAGGCTATGCGATTGTCCCGAGTGACAAGCAGGTTGGCCGGGTGCAGGTCCGCGTGGAAACGTCCGTGTACCAGTACCTGCCGCATGAACACCCGCGCGCCATGCACCGCCAAACCACGAGCATCCACTCCGTTGCGCACCGCATCGTTCAGCGCCGACAATCGCCAACCGTTGACGAACTCCATGGTCAGCACACGCCGTGTAGTGCGACCCCATACCACACGAGGTACCAACACCCGAGAATCGTCGCGAAAATCGAAGGCGAAACGATCAGATACCCGCGCTTCATTGCGGAGGTCCAGCTCCCGACGCAGTGAAGTTCCCAGTTCTTCAATGAGACCGTCGATACTCCAACGACGCACCGCACCAAAGCGACTCAACCAACCCACTATACGACGCGCCGTCGCCAAGTCGGCGGCTATATAGCGCTCGATACCGGGGCGCACCACTTTCACCGCCACCGGAGAACCCGCTACCATCGTTTCACCCCAGACGGGGCGTGAGGCTTCTTGTAACGTAGCCCGATGCACCTGGGCAATAGAAGCCGAAGCGGTAGGCTCAGGATCAAAAGTAGCAAACAGCTGCTCAGGATCCCGCCCGAACTCCTCACGGATAACCTGTGCCACCTCTGCATAAGACAACGGCGCCATGGTGTCCTGCAACCCTTCCAGCTCGAAACAGAGTTCGGGCGGGAAGACGTCGGGACGCACCGATATCAACTGTCCGATCTTGGCAAATGTGGGACCCAGTTCCTCGCAGGCAAGCCGCACCTGTCTCGCGGCGGCCTGCCTACTCTCCGCCCGAGGAGCCAAACCCAAACGCGCTCCGGCCGCCGCGGCCAAGGCCCGGCGGCCCACTACGCGCAGCACTTGGACGGACCGCGTATTCAAGCAGGTTACTTCTGCTCAGGCTGAGCCGGAGATAAAGGGTTACATCCGGCTTGAACCCGTAAATCGAGAGCCGTAATGGCCGTTTCCAGGGACTCCAGCCGACCCCGCAATTCGCCCAGCTCAAATCGAATCTCCTCCAAGGTGGCCACCGTTCCGGCGGCCTCTGCGCTCGGTGTCTCGGCCCGCTCCGTCAACCGCGAACGCAAAGCGTCTTTCTCATCTGCCACCAAAGCCGCCAGGCCGTCCAGGGATGCATCGGCTTCCTTTGGCGTCTCGGATGTGCCCGTCGCCCTGCCCCTGGCGACCGCCCCACGCCACGCATCGTCCGCAAGCTCATGAAGCAGCGCCCATCGCGCCAAGAATGTCAGCAGGTTTTCACTCATGGATGAACTCCGCATTCAGTATTGGCTCTTCCTTCCGCCCTCCCAATGCGATCATACCCGAGACCATGCGCGGACCGATGGCAGACAACCTTTTGTTCCTCAGCGTGCGTGCCGCTTTCAACCCGCCCGCGTAATGCCACGCCTGTATTGGCCTTTGTCCCAAGCCTCCCGTACACTTCATCCATGACATTGTGGCTCTTCGTTCTGCTGCTCTGGCTGAGTTCGCTTGCCGCCGGGTTCCTCGGCGCCCTGACCGGATTGGGCGGAGGCATCATCCTCATCCCCCTGCTGACTATCGCCTTCGGTGTGGACCTTCGATACGCTATTGGTGCTGGGCTAATCTCCATTATTGCCGTGTCGTCCGGATCGGGGGCGGCATACCTTCGCAGAGGACTGGTCAACCTCCGAGTAGGCATGGGCCTCGAGCTGCTCACCGCCGTCGGTGCGGTGACAGGAGCATACCTGGCTCCCTTCATTGCCACCCGTTGGTTGTCCGTCGTCTTCGGGACGGTACTGCTGGGCACCGTATACCTGGGCACCCTCAAACACCATAACCCGGTACAGCGGCTTAGCACCCCAGCAAACGGATGGGTGAGTCGACTCGGCTTCGACTCCACGTACCACGAAAATGGCGTCCCCATACCCTACCGCCCGGAACGAGCCGGGTTGGGAGGTGCCGTGATGCTGGGAGCAGGAGTGCTCTCCGGACTGCTGGGTATCGGTGCGGGAGCATTCAAGGTGCTCGCTATGGACCAAATAATGCGCCTGCCCTTCAAAGTATCCACCACCACTTCAAACTTCATGATGGGCGTCACAGCGGCGGCCAGCGCCGGCATCTATCTTGGTCGCGGCTATATCGATCCTGGGATCGCACTGCCGGTTTTCCTGGGAACGCTGCCGGGAGCGTTACTGGGCAGCGTCGTTCTCGCGCGGGCCGACGTCCGCCCTCTGCGCGCAGTGTTCACGATATTGGTGGTGTTGGCAGCTGTGCGAATGATATGGGAAGGGGTGGCAGGTGGTTAGGCGCCACTCAGCCCTCCACTCCACATCGACGCCAGAGGCCGCCATCGCCCGCCTGCTGACGATTATGCTGGTAGTCGCAACGATTCTGGTGTTGGTGTCGGGTGTCCTGTTTCTGAAAGCCGAAGGCGGCGCTACCGCGGCATATGAATCTCTGGCTCCGGCGAAACCTGAGTTGACCAAACCCGGTGATATCCTAAGAAACTCGTTCGCCGGTAAACCCGCGTCCTTACTTCAACTCGGCGTGCTCCTACTGCTGATTACTCCCCTGGCACGCGAGACCGTCGCTCTCTATTCCATGGCAAAACGTCGCGAATGGGCGTTCGTTGCCATCGCCGTAGTCGTCTGCGGGATCCTGGCTTGGGGGCTGTTGGGCCGCTTGTAGCCAAAGCCTACAAAGAACCAACCGAAATCCATCCTCCCCACCATCGCCATCCTGCTTTCCCCATGGATCCTATTTTACTCATGAACCCGTTTTCTCTTGGCCCTCTATCTCCGGTACGTGGTACTGTTTCTACATGAACAGACAAGGAAAACAAGAACCTATTGCCGGTCGCTTGGGAGATATCATCTTCGACGATCATTCCTATGACCCGCTCACGGACCTGCTGGTACTAACCCGAGGAGATACCTCGGGCGCCGTCACTCACGTTACTCCGGAAGGGCACGAACTACTTCTCCGGCCCGATACGGAAGAAATAGTGGGACTCACGGTCTACGAGTACCAAGCCAAGCTGTTCGATGGCCCTATCGAGGTCACATTTCCGGGACCCTTCGAGGATGATCCCAACCGCGCCCGACGCGCTCACCTATGGATGGGGTCGCTCTACGGCGGAATGTGCAGCTAGGCTTCCCGCCTATCGCTGGATAGGACGGTAACTCCCGCCTCGCCCGCTAGTCGAACGCTCCGTCCAGGTCAACGCCTGCGTTCTGCAGCAAACGCTCTGCATCGTCGCCGAGCGCCGAACGGGCCATTTCTGCCAATGTCGTCAGAGCGTGCACCCTACGCTCCAGGAACTCCGCCCACTGCGCCAGCAGGAAGCGGCCACGCTCGGTGATATCGTAGGTGCGCCGGCTGGGGCCGCTTGTTTGTTCCTCCCACGTGGACACCACGGAACCGGCCTCCTCCAGGGCCCGCAACACTCGGTAGACACTTCCTGGGTCTACACGTGTTTGACTGCCTACCATATCGTTTACCAACTCGATTAGCAGATACCCATGTGCGGGGCCTTGGGCCAAGCAGATTAAGAGTGCGGTCTCCATTAGAGACCGGCGCAGGCGGCCTCTGCCACCTATTGCCCGAGGGCATACCCAGTCGTCGCCACCCGACGCTTTCTGAGTCCGGCCGCGCTTCTCATCTTCAGACATGAACCACCTACCACCGGTCACTAAGTGTTATTTGCATATAGATGATATTGCCTTGCTACCGCATAAGCAAGCCTCATCAGACATTATCCCGCTATCCATCCCCCACCAATACACCTGCCTCCATCCACCGCTACAATAGTCGTCCTCAAAGCCTGCGAGGAGGACAAGATGGGCAATAATGATCGTGATTCGGCCGTATATGTCGTGCTGGGAGCAACCGGGTGGGTGGGAACCAGCGTATGCCGCATGCTGTTCGGCCGGGGAGCGCGTCTCGTCATCGCTGCGCGCGACCAAGCCAAGCTGGAGAGACTGTCCGAGGAACTTCAGGCACCGGCCGTATCGCTCGACGCGGCTCGGTTCGACCATGTCGAAGCCTGCCTTGAGCAGGCCCGTCGCGCTCTAGGACGTCTGGACGGTGTAGTAAACTGTGCGGGCAGCGTTCCCCAACCCCAACCCATCACCGACATCACGGGGCGCGATTGGGTGCAACATATCGACACCGACCTGACCTCCGCTTTTGCAACCGTCAGAGCTGCTGTCCAAACCATGCGCACACAGGGCGGAGCGGTGGTGTTAGTATCAGCAGCAGCGGCCCAGGTGGGCATACCCAATCTTGAGATGTTCGCGGCCACCAAAGCAGGAGTCATTGGGCTCACCCGCGCGGCGGCGGCCGGTTATGCGCCCTACGGTCTCCGCATCAACTGCGTGGCTCCCGGAACACTCACGCTCCCATCACCCAATCTGGACCACGAACCCGACCTCGAGGAACCGGATGACCCCGGAATATCTGCCGGCCCGGAAACGATACAGGTTGGTTCACCGAACAACGTAGCCGCGGCCGTCGTCTGGCTGCTGCAACCGGAACAGGCGTGGGTTACCGGCCAAGTTCTGGGAGTGGATGGGGGTTTTGCGAGCTGCCGGACCTGACGCCCGCTATTTCTCAATTCCGATACGCGCTTGGACGCCCTGTTGATAATAGTGCTTGATCTCACGCATCTCGGTCACCAGATCGGCTGCTGCAATTACACGAGGGTCGGCATCCCGACCTGTGATGACCAACTCTACGTCCGCAGGTCTGGCCGCCATCACATCAAGGAGCTCACGCACGCTGAATAGACCGACGCTGGTGGCTATGTTGCCCTCGTCCATTATGACCAAATCGAAATCGCCGGAGACCAAAGCGGCACGCACATCATCCAGACCGGAACGGGCAACGGCACAGTCCTCCGCCGCAGGCTCACCGTAGATGAAGCACCCCCGGCCATATTGACGAACGGTGATGAGATCGGCAAAGCGCTGCAGAGCCTTCATTTCGCTGTACTCCATACCCTTCACGAACTGGGCAAAAAGTACACGCAGCCCGGCACCCGCCGCTCGAAGCGCCAGCCCCAGGGCGGCGGTGGTCTTGCCTTTACCGTCGCCCGTATATACCTGTACGTATCCTTCCATACCATTGCACCATACTCCGGAGTGTCGGTCTCTGCAACCGTCGGATTCGTCTAACACCGTCACCCCTTTGAGTGCTTGCATTGTCCGCGACCGCCCTCTACCATGGAGGTGTGTATCAATAGAGGCGCGCGGCTATGTGCCTAGGGAAGCCGGTGAGAGTCCGGCGCGATCCCGTCGCTGTAACCGGTCGCCGTATCGCGATCCACCGTCACCCGTACCGGGGGCGGAGGTGTGGGGCCACTGGACCAAACGGTCTGGGAAGGCAGCGCTGCGGCATAGCTGAGACCGGAAGCCAGAAGACCTGCCTTGCCGCTTGCAGAGCTGCTTAACCCACGCGGATGGGTGCTCAGCAACCGATCAGGTGAAGTGCACCCCGCTGACACAGCAGCGGGGTTTTTTATTTGTCGGAGCACTTTGCACCATAGCGCTCGCGCCGGAGAGACCGAGAAAGGTAGGTCGACGATGAGGAAAAGAACACTCCTCACCATGGTCACGGTGCTGGCAACCGCCCTCGTACTGCTGGTGGCGGCGCCCGCGTGGGCGGCAACCGTAACGGTGCGGGCGCAGAGCTTGAGCGGCGAGGTCTGCGCGCCGGTACAGGTAGACGTCCCTGACGATCTGACCATCACCGATAGCGAGGGCAACGTCATCACCTGCGGTCCGGCCAATGCCCTAGGCGCACTATATCTGGCGGCCCAAGCCGAGGACTTTGCCTTCGTCACTACTGCAGGTGGAGCCTTCCTCGATTCCATCGCCGGAATAGGTGGCCCTCCGGACTGGACCAGCTGGTGGCTGTACTCCGTCAACGGATGCATCCCCATGGTGGGCCTGCTCGACTGGGAGCTGCAGGACGGTGACCGCATCCTCTTCTTCGAGGCCGGCGGGGATCCCACGGCCCCTTGGGTGGACAAGGAACTCATCGTGCTGGGGCCGCAGGCGGTCGCGGCCGGTGGACCGGTCACGTTGACGGTGGTAGGTGACGACCTCGGCAAAGCCAACTCCGCTGCCGACGCTCCGCGTTTCGATCTCGACCCAGCCACGGACGTAGAACTGCCGGCCGACTTCGAGCCGGTGGAGGGAGCAACCGTCCATGTGAACGGCGCTACATATGTAACCGACGCGCAGGGACAGGTGACCATAGCTGTAGTCCCGGTCGGCATCCACGCCGTGTGGGCCGAGAAGGCCTACGATGAGAACTGGCAGTACATTTCGGGCCCAGGCGGCCTGACCCTCATCGGTGAGTTCGCAGACGTGAGCGCGGATCATCCCCACTATGGCGCCATCCACGCCATTGCCGGTGCCGGCATCGTGGAAGGTTATAAGACCGATGCGGGAGACGTCACTCCGAGTTTCGGGCCCGCCGATAACCTCTTCCGCGCCCAGTTCGCCAAGATGATCTCTTTGGCGCTCTCGCTGGAGATCGTAGCTGGGGCCGACACGCCCTTCACCGATCTGGGCGAACGCGAGACCGGAAACCCCTATCCTCACGATTTTGTGGCGGCGGCCTTCTCGCGTGGGATCGTCAAAGGCCTCACGACCAATACTTTCGGCACCTATGACAAAGTGACCCGCGCGCAGGTGGTGACCATGGTGGTCAGAGCGGCACAGATGATCACGCCGGCGGCGCTCAGCGAGGCACCCGAAACCTTCTCGGCAACTTGGGGAACCTTCTCGACAGATCACCAGGACAACGCCCGCATCGCGGAATACAACGGCCTGCTCACCGGTCTCGATCTCCAAGGCACGGCGGCCGATCCGTGGGAGCCCATGACGCGGGCGGAGACCGCCCAGGTCATCGCCAACCTGCTTGAGCTGCTGAAGTAGAGGGAAAGTGCACACACACGACGACACATCCCGGAGGGTACCCCGCCCGTTGGCGCCGACTCGCCGCGTGTTGGTGGCGCGCATATTGTTGATGTGCGTCGTGCTGTTGGTGGTGGCGGCGGGCTGCGGGACTTCGCAGCCCGCCGCCACCACCGAGTCCAGCCGTGGCCCGGGAGACGCTCCCGGGCCACGGCTGCTCGTCACCCGCGACTTCGGCGACCAAGTCCTCCTGGACGTCACCTCGGAGTTGCAGGCCGAAACCAGTGTCATGGCTCTACTGGTAGAGCACTCCAAAGTTGAGACGGGCTACGGCGGCGGTTTCGTAGGCGCCATAGATGGACTTCAATCCACCTTTGGGTCCGCCGTCCCCGGCCAAGCCGCAGACTGGTTCTACTGGGTAGATGGGCGTCTGGCCGATATAGGCGCAGATTATTACACTTTGAGCAGCAATGAGACCGTTTGGTGGGACTACCACGCATGGTCGGGTACAACCATGATCCCGGCCACGCTGTCCGCTTTCCCCCGCCCGTTCAACAACGAGCTACTATCCTGGGCGGCTCCCTATGTGGCCTCGCAGCTTACTTCTTGGGCCTCAGCTACCGGTATCAACCTGGGCTCTGAGATTCTCGTGGAAGAACTGCCCCAAGGTCAGGCTGTGGTGGCCATAGACCTGTCCTCGACAGAGATACCGCAGTGGCTGAATGCCATCCTGGAGCGGGGCTATAGAATGGGAGTTTTTGTGCAAAGAAACCCGGACGGCACACTGAACGCTTTGACCGAAGAGGGCGAAGCCGGACGTCTACTCGCTGCAGCCGCCCTATGCCTGGCGCATCCTGATAACCCCGACGCCCTACTACTCGTGCTGCTCGGGGCCGATATAGAAGCCCTAGAATCATTGCTGGCCGAACTGCACGCCTTATCTACGCGCGGTCGCGTAGCCGTGGGGATCTCAGAAGACAAACTCGTCCCCCTCCCCGAC
The DNA here is from genome assembly GCA_012514635.1 of Actinomycetota bacterium. GTDB lineage: Bacteria > Actinomycetota > Thermoleophilia > RBG-16-64-13 > RBG-16-64-13 > JAAYZX01. Next base: position 54,555 of record JAAYZX010000072.1, on the reverse strand, counting down.
AAGTCGACTGCCTCCCCAACCGAAGGCAACAACTGATGCGCGGACAACGACATATCCAAAGCCACCGCCTCTCATTCCGTGCGGGGATGGCTGCGCGTCGCCCTGCAGTGGTAACCGCTTACACGATGTTCCTGGTGACAGCGGCGCTGGTAATAACGAATCCGTTGTTCCTCGTATGCATATTGTGTGCCTGCCTGCTGACTCTGGCGAGCGACGGCCGCCTGCGTGCCGCTGCCGCATACGTACGTGTAGCAATCTATGCAGGCATCACGGTGCTCATCATTAACCCACTGTTTTCGTCAGGGGGAATTCACCCCTTGCTGGCCGCCCAACTGGGTCCCTTCCATCTACGGATTACCTGGGAGGGCATTGCCTTCGGAGCTGGGCAGGCACTTCACCTCATCACATTGATCCTGGCATTCGCCACATTGACATTGATCCTAGACCAGGACTACCAACTGGCCATGCTGAGTCGACTATCGGCCAGGTCGGCATTAGTGGTGTCGCTGGCCACACGACTGCTCCCCGTGCTCTCCCGAGACGCAGCCCGCATCAGCGATGCGCAACGCTCGCGGGGAGCGGAACTGGACCGCGGGCGATGGCGAGACCGAGCCATCGCCCGCGGTCCCCTTCTAGCAGGACTTCTCACTCAAAGCCTGGAGCGCGGCACCGACGTAGCCGCCTCCATGGAATCACGCGGCTACGGCCTACCGGGGCGCACCACATGGAGACGCCGCCTGCGCTGGAAGACCACCGACATAGCAGTAGCGGCTCTCGCAGGAGGAGGCTTCATCTGCTTGATTGTGGGAGGTGTCAGTCGCAACCTGGGTTTCGCGTATTTCCCCGTGATCGCCAACCCTATGGAGACGTTCACAACCCCCTCGAGCATCGCGTTGCTCGCATTTGTTTTTGTACCGGCCGTCTGGAGTCTGACGTGGCGCCGCTAGTCTCGGTAGAGAAGCTCACATACAGCTATCCGGAAGGCCGCGAGGACTCATCCCCTACCGTCCGCAACGTGTCCTTTCAGCTGGACGCCGGGGAGGTAGTGCTGCTCTTAGGCGAATCGGGCTGCGGCAAATCCACGGTGCTGCGTGCCCTCAATGGGCTGGTGCCGCACTTCTACGGGGGAACATTCGCCGGCCGGGTGCGCGTCGCTGAGATGGACACCCGTTCATCTCGACCTCGCGATCTGGCACGGGTAGTGGGTCTGGTGTTCCAGGATCCGGAGAGTCAGTCCGTCATGACTACGGTGGAGAGAGAGATCGCTTTTGGGCTGGAGAACGCCGGCACACCCGTAGCATCCATAGGAAGGCTGGTGGAGGAGTCTCTGGTGGCTCTGGGACTATCTCACCTCAGACGTGCCACGCTCTCCACGCTCTCCGGCGGCGAGCTACAGAAGGTAGCGCTTGCCGCCGTGCTGGCCACGCAGCCGCAGCTGCTATTGTTGGACGAGCCTACATCACAACTGGACCCGGTCGGCGCTGAGGAGTTGCTGTCGGCGCTCCGCCGGCTGAGCGAGGATACGGGCACCACCATTGTCCTAGCAGAACATCGGGTCGATCGCTGCCTACACATGGCCGGCCGTGTACTGTTCATGGACTCGGGCGATCTAGTCCTAGACACCACCCCTTCAGCATTCGCATCGTGGGCATCTACGATGCATCCTGAATTTCTACCTCCCGTGACACGATTGTTTGCCCCCGGCCACAGGCTACCACTCACCGTTCGCGATGCCCGCCTGGCCATGAACGACGGTACAGAGAGATTTGCTGAACCTCAATGGCGAAATCCGGACCCGGTCTCAGATTCGAATCCTGCCTCTAGCACCCACTATGCATCTCATCGCGCCAACGATAGTTCTGCCGACCGGGGTACGCTTAGCGTCAGACGCCTGTCTGTTGGCTACCCTCCAGATCCGCCTCTTCTGGACGACATCGACCTCGAGCTGCACACCGGCCGGATAGTGGCCCTCCTTGGGGAAAATGGCTGCGGCAAATCGACACTCATCTGCCATTTCAACGGCCTGCGTCAACCCATGGCCGGGAGCGTAGCCATCAACGGCCGCCTGGTTTCGACCATGTCGGTGGCAGAAGCAGCCCGCTCTTGCGCGATATTGGGGCAAAATCCTACCGACTACTTCGTGCACGAGACCCTCTCTCGGGAACTCGACTACTCGTTGGAGATGCACACCCAACCGGGGCCCGCCCGCCAGTACCTACGAGAGGCTATCATCCACGACTTGGAGCTGAGCGAACTACTGGACCGCAACCCTCGCGATCTCTCCGGGGGGGAACGTACAAGAGCGGCCTTGGCACTTCTGGCCTGTGCGCATCCGCCGTTCCTGGTCCTAGATGAACCTACGCGCGGCCTCGACCCTACCGCCAAATCGGCCCTGGCAGACCTGCTGGCCCGCTGGGCGGAGACGGGCATGGGCATCTTGGTCGTAACCCACGACATAGAGTTTGCCGCCCGCTGTGCCCACAGGGTGATTCTTCTGGGAGACGGCGGCATTTTGGCCGACGGACCCGTGGAGCAGGTGCTCGACGGCTCCCTGTTCTTTTCCACCCAGATCAACCGCCTGCTACGCCATGCCCTGCCGGGTGTGTTGCGTGCTGAACAGGTGATCATAAGAGATCGCGAGACTGAGAGTGCAGCCTGAAACGACGGACATCCGTGTGCGCAACCCCAGATGGATGGCGAGGGTGGCGGCGCCGGTGACTCTGGCCACCGGCGCCGCCACCCTCGCCATCTTGACCATCCTGCGCCCCGGCGCACTCCCCTGGGGGACGTTCGCCCTCCTGATCGTCTTGCTGGCCGGGGCCACTCTCACCTGGACGCTGGGTCGCCGGCTGGCCGCCGCCCATGAACTCGCGCTGGTGGCCGCCATGGCAGCATTGGCCACCGCGGGCCGCGTGCTGTTTGCCTCACTGCCCAACTTCAAACCCGTCACCATCATCATTCTGGTCTCGGGGGCGGCTCTCGGTCCCCGCGCAGGATTCATGGCGGGGGCCACTACCGGCCTGGTCTCCAACCTCTTCTTCGGACAAGGCCCCTGGACGCCTTGGCAAATGCTGGCATGGGGACTGGTGGGACTTGCCGGCGGTGCCCTCGGTCGCCATGGCCGCGTCCCATCCCGTTGGACACTGGCGCTGGTGGGAGGCGCCCTAGCCCTCGCGTTTGATTGGTTCGTTTCTTTGTGGATGTTCCTGGCCTTCACAAACCACTCGCTGGGCGCGTTATTTGCGCTCTACCTACAGGGCGCTCCCTTCGACGTCGCTCACGTTGCCGCCACCGTTTTAGGAGCGCTGGCATTCGGGCCTCAGGCCATCCGTATTTTGGCACGTTTCAGAGCCCGTACCTCACCCCGCCTGCTTCCTCTGGAGGACACCACATGACGATCTCAACCCCATCCCCTCCTGCAGTCAGGGGACGCGCGCGTATTGTGGCCAATCGCACCATGACGGCCGCTGCGCCGGCCACAATATCTTTCCTCATACTTGTGCTCACGTTGAGCAGTCCGGCCTTGGCCCTCACACCCCAAGATGCCGCCCCCCGAGCCCTCGACTACCTCCACGCCCAGTGGAAAGAGAACGGTGGCTTCGCTACCAATTCCCCCACCGGCGACCTCAGCATCCTCCCCTGGGCCGTCATGGCCGTCTCTGCCGCCGGATACAATCCCGCCTCATGGTCCCTCGACTCTCGAAACCTGGTGACGGTAATGCGCGACATGGACATCGCCTCCGAGGCCGTCTCCGGAGCAGGCAGCAACAACACACCCGCTTTCTATGCCAAGCTGATCCTGGCCTTCAACGCTGCAGGACGACCAGACCTTGCCATGCAGGCAGGACGGCCCACCGTATCCCTGACAGATGAGCTGCTGGCCTTCCGCCATACCGACACCGGCCACTTCTCCATGTCCACCGCCAACTCCCGCATGGCGGATATCAACACCACCATCTGGGCCATTCTTGCACTATCCGCCCTGGGATCGCACCAGGAGATCGTGGAGCAGGCCGCCGCCTGGCTGCGGACGGCTCAGGCGGCCGACGGGGGCTTTTCGTTCCAAAGCGGCGCCGTAGAAGATGTGGATGACACCGGAGCAGCCATCCAAGCATTAGTGGCCTCCGGCGCTTCCCGAGACGACTCAGCCGTGCAGGCGGCGGTGGAATTCCTGCGCCGATACCAGAACGAGGACGGCGGCTTTGCGTCGTGGATAACGAACACCAGGAGCACGGCCGAATCTACCGCCTGGGCACTTCAAGCCCTCAATGCCTTGGGCGAGGATCTATCCAACTGGACCAGACAGAACGACCCCGCCGGATATCTGCTTTCCCTCCAGCAGCCCAGCGGTTGCTTCGCACACCGGACAGGACAGGTGGCCACACCCCTCATGACCACCACGCAGGCCGTTATAGCGCTTGCCGGTCACAGTGTTCCTTTTTCTCTGTTGGAGCATAACCAAGCCCCCGACTATCGTCCTTCTTTTTCCTCACTGACGCCGATGCCGGACGCCGACGTGCCCACCAACGGTTTTCATATCAGCGCCGAGTTCACCGATGGAGTGGGCCAGACCGGCATCAACCCCGCACAGATACAAGTGTATCTGGACGGCACAGCGCTCACCCTCGATACAGCTACGGTGACGGAGGGTTCGCTTGAGCTGTCCATAGGCACACTTTCGCCGGGAGCGCACAAGGTAGGCATCATCATCGCCGACTATGCAGGCCATGTCGCGACCTCCGAGCTTCCCATTACCGCCACGGCGCCGACCACTACCACAACCCATGCAGCCGGTAACGGCAGCGCTAACGGCCCAACCACCGTGTCCCGAACCACCGAGACCACCCGTGCGGCGGGGGGCGCAACGCGCGTACTCACAGGCGGACAATCCGGTAGCCAGAAGGCCTCCGAGACGCACTCGGCCTACACCCCGAACGCACAGACAAGCCGAGCGCACTCCACAATGGGCGGCACGGCTACACCCGGCGACTCATCTTCATCACACGACGTCGCCGGATTCGACGGCGTAGTGGCCGGTGTCCGCATGGGACCCGCTTCAGACGCCGATTTTCCCACTGAGAACCCAGAGCCCAATACCCTCGTAACCGGTGAGGAGATACCTACCGCACCACTCCCGACAGACGATGGTTGGCAAACGGGACTACTCGCTGGAGGCATCGCCGCTCTCTCGCCGTTGGGAGCCGGACTCTCTCTCGTGCTTCACCGGCGGCGAAGCTCGCTGCTGGCCGACATGTTCCCCGCCGCCCTCGCTGTTGAAGACGCCTCCGGAAAGCACCTGCCCCCTGGAGACGGTCCTCGCACGGCCTGGCTGCAACTACAGTGTAGGGTCCGCCATCACCTGACACACCTACCATTACCGGACGACCTGAAGGACTGATTCGGCATGATCGCCGTTAGTTTCGCACAGGGACTTGAGCAGATTATCTATGAGATCGCGCGGGTGTTGCTGTACCCGGTCCTCATCGGAGCGCTGGCCTGTTTGGTGTGGGTCCTGGTAGAGCTGGGCAGGCTGGCGTATGAAATGTATCTGCGCAAACGCTATCGCAATTTGGAACGACTCGAGTCCCGTGCCCTGTGGGCCAAAAGAGCCTTTGCCAACAACCGACCCAACGAAGCCTACTCATACTTGGCCCAGAACCGCTACTCGCTCGTGGTGATCAACTTCCTCTTCGAGTTGATACACAACTACCAGACGGCACAGATCCCAGAAAAACCGCTTAAGCTATTGGAGGAATACGAGTTTCGTACCCAACAGCGTCTCGAAAAGACCCGCATCCTAGTGCGGGTGGGTCCCATGCTCGGTCTCATGGGTACCTTGATCCCTCTTTCGCCGGCTCTGACGGCACTCGCGGAAGGCAACACTCAGCTTCTAGCCAGCAATCTGCGAGTGGCGTTTTCGGTGACGGTCCTTGGGCTGCTCATCGGTGGACTGGCATACCTGATCAGCGCCCTGCGAGAGCGCATGTATTCGCAAGACATATCTGATCTGGAGTACATGCTGGAACTGCTGGAGGGCAGTGTTGCCCCTGTTCCGCACGTCCCCATGCGAACCCTCGACCAAGTGCATAAAACCGGCACTTCTGAAGGAGGCGATCTTCCCCCCGCCTCCAACGAGGACACGTTATGAGCGACATCAAGCGCACACGACGCACCCTCCGCACCAACGGTCGCTTCATGGGACGAAGACGGCTGGATCGCACGGACCGCAACGGCGATCCACTGGATGGGGTTGTCAACCTGTTCGACGTAGCCATCGTGCTGGCCGTGGCATTCCTATTGGCCGCCTTGAGCGGAATCGGCCTATCCGATCTGCTGGCGGGTGAGGATATGACCGTGGTCAAAAACCCGGGACGGCACGACATGGAGCTCATCATCCGTGAAGGCGACACGCTTCAGCGCCTGCAACTCCAGCCCGGTGAGGAAACGTCGGGTGTAGGTGAGCTGATAGGGCAATTCTATCGACTGGACGACGGCAGCACGGTCTACGTGCCGGTAGGGAACGGGGCCCGGGACGACGGCGAGGTGCAGACTACGCACCCGTAGTAGTTTTGTAACTCAGGATTCGCTACCTGCGACGGCAGTCGCCGCCTGGTCGGTACCCAGAGTCACCCGCGGCGCTCTGACTGTGAAGGCGTAGAAGTCGGCGGTGATGCTGGGCATCACGGCCAGGAAGCCTCCGAAGCTGAAACCTACCAAACACATACCTATGAGCCACACTGCAAAGTTGGAGGCGTAGGGCAGCACAGCTACGAAGGCAATGATCATTACTACGAACATGAGCATCACTGTGCGCATGCGGCCGATCTTGTCACTGATCGAGCCCCAAGCCAGACGGCCCAAGCCGTTCAAGAGGGCTATGACCCCAAGTCCGCTGGCGACCACGGCCGTATCGATCCCAGCGACCTCCTCCCCAATAGGTACCGCTTGACCGATGATCATGAGACCGGCTCCGGCTCCGAAGAAATACATCACCCACACGGCGTCGCGCTATTGCGCATAGCGTCTGTATTGCCTAAACTGAGTTCGGCTTCGGCTCAGAGCAGGCGGCATCGTCCATCATGCGCCCTTATTCTTGTCTCGGGGATACTGCCGGCTCACAGGGAAGTGTGGGTAACACAAGGAGGAGGTACTGCAGTTGGCGGCGCAAGCGGGGGAATCAATCGTCATCACCAAGGACACTACGGCTAATCCGGCGCCGTTGGGACTGCTGGGATTTGGCATGACCACGGTCCTCTTGAACATCCACAATGCCGGCATCTACGAGCTCGGCACCATGATTCTGGCCATGGGCATCTTCTACGGGGGCTTGGCCCAGATTATCGCCGGTGTCATGGAGTGGAAAAAGAACAACACTTTTGGAACCACAGCCTTCACGTCGTATGGCCTGTTCTGGCTCACCTTGGTAGGCCTACTCCTTTTCAACAAGTGGGGTTGGTGGGAAGGTGCATCGGATAACGCCATGGCCTGGTATTTTCTTGCCTGGGGATTCTTCACTTTCTGCATGTTTATCGGCACACTCAAGTTGAACCGGGCACTGCAGACGGTGTTTCTCACCTTGACCGTGCTTTTTGTCCTGCTAGCCATCCGCGATTGGACCGGAAACGAAATAGTGGGGAAGATAGCTGGGTGGGAGGGCATTGTGTGCGGTCTTTCGGCCGTCTACGCCGCCGTCGCCCAGATCTGGAACGAGGTCTACGGCCGCGTTGTTCTCCCCTTGGGGCCCATGAACAAGTAGCAACTTTGTTAAGTGCTTGACGCCACCGCGCGCCATGAAGCGCGCGGTGGCGGGGGCCGCCGGGCCCTCTGGGCCCGGCGGCCCCTTCTCATGCACCGGCGGCTCCACCTCCTTTCACCGGTAACACAGAGCGTTCGTAGCCTTCTCCGCATCAACGCAACTACCCTCTTACACTAAAGACACCCTTCTGTTCTTCCGATGACACAGCCAGGAGGGAGTCTGTGCACCTATCGCTTCGCGCCAAAACCATTATCATTCTTAGTTTGACCCTGCTGGTATTAGCCGGAGCCTTGTACACGATATCGGAGTCCATGTTGCGCTCGCAGTTCTTAGAACTGGAACGCAAGGACGCCCAGGAGAACGTGCAGCGTGTTAAGTGCGCCATCAGCACAGATGTCAATGCCCTAGCCGCAGATGCAGCCAACTCCGCAGCGTCGGATGAGCTGTACGCGTTCGCTTCGGGACGGACTAACGCACCCCTCGATATCGATATGATCGATTACACTATGCGTAACCTGCACCTCCATCTGCTGGTGATCACAGACTCTCCAGGCAATATACTGTTGGCCAGAAGCATGAACCTGATAACGCATCGCGGCTCAGATGCCCCCTCGGAGGTGCTTGCAGGCCTATTAGCTTCCGCCCATCTAGGCGCCTCACAGACGGTGCCATCGGTGAGCAGCGGCCTCGCCCAGAGCGCACAGGCCCTGATACTGGTGGCTTCGGCCCCCCTCCGTGGCACACAGGGTACCGGCCCCATCAACGGTACACTCCTTATGGGCCGCTACCTCGACGACACTTTCACCAGACGCATACAGGGTGCCGCCGGAATGAAGATCGCTGTATCCCTCCTATCCACCGACGACCAGCCGGCGACCGGGGGTAACCAGCCAACGCACAACCGGCCCGCTTCCATCAATCCGACTCCCGAAACAGACGTATGGACCGAGATCTCAAGTCCCACAGTCATCTCATCGTACGTGTTTCTGGAAGATGTTTCAGGTTCGCCAATGGGCGTGGTGAAAGTCGAACAGCCCCGTGAGATCATGCGGGTAGCCTCCAAAACGACCTCGTTCTTCCTCTTCGCACTTCTCTTCATCAGCCTAATCGTTGGCGGTATGGGACTCTTTGTGACAGAGTGGTTGGTGTTCGCCCGTTTGAATCGGCTGGTGTCCGACATCGCGGAACTGGGACGAAATGCGAAACCGGGATCTAGACTTCAGGGCAAAGATCGTGAAAGCGAACTCCCAGGTCTCGCTGAAGCAATCAATGACATGCTCAGCGCCCTTGACAATTCTCGTGAAAGCTTAGACAAAGAACGAGAGCAGCTGCAGCGTATCTTGGAGACCATTGGAGTGGGTATCCTGCTCGCGGACACCGAAACCGACCGAGTGATCGACGTGAACCCTGTGGGGCTTTCTATCTTGGGTCGCGGCCATGAAGAGACCGTTGGAGTCACACGAAGCTCCATACTGAAGCATATCGATGAGACACACACGGCACCCAACGAAGATGCAGGAATCCGAAACCATGAATGGCACGCGTACCACGCCGACGGTTCGGTGATACCGGTTCTTCTGACGGTGGTTCCACTGCAGTTAGGCGAGCGTCTCTGTTTACTATACAGTTATATCGATATCTCAGATCGCAAGCTGGCCGAAAAACGCACCCGCGCAGAGATTGAACAGCGTCGTCAACGCGAAGAGGAGCTGGTCCAACTCCAGTCCGAACTGCGAATCGCCAACAAGAAGCTCCGCGATCTTTCTTTGCTTGATGTTCTCACCGGTATCAGCAACAGACGACATTTCGACCAACGCCTTGAGCGAGAGTGGGCACGGGCAATCCGCGACGACAGACCACTGTCTTTGCTCATGGTCGACATCGACTTCTTCAAAGCCTACAACGATACTTACGGACATGTAGCAGGCGATCGCTGCCTCATCGATGTCGCGTCCGCGCTCGCTCGATCCATGCGCCGACCCGCAGATTTAGTGGCTCGTTACGGAGGTGAGGAGTTTGTCACCATACTGCCCAACACTACCGCGGATGGGGCAATCGAGGTAGCCGAACACCTCCGCGGCGACATCGCCTCCCTGGGCATCGATCATTCTCAATCATCGATCGCCCCCTACCTGACGGTAAGTATTGGAGTAGCTACGGCCCAACCCACCTCTGACGTTTCTCCGTACTCTCTGGTCCGCACCGCCGACACCGCGCTCTACCGGGCAAAGAAGGAGGGTAGGAACCGAGTCCACTATCTCCCCGTGGGAGACGACCCGCCACCCAGACCAACGTGGTAAGCTACTCGTCGATGTTTCGCCCGCACAACACACCTCGCGGCGGTGGGCTCTCGCCCCATTCCGCTCCGTAGCATCTTGGATCGCCCGCACGGGCGCCGTCGCGCGATGGGAGGCATTGAGATATGGCGACTCTGGGGATCGACATCGGCTGCATCAGCGTCAAAATGGCGTTGGTCGGTCGTCAGGATGAGGCAGCACTCCTAGAAGCCCTGGCTCAGGAGCATAACGGCTCAGACCAGAGCTTGTTTCTAGATCTATCTACGGCCAATGGAGTCCTTCCCGCTCCAGACTCACCCCCGTTACTGGTCACCCGGTATCGCCGCATAAAGGGTAGTCCGGCTCAAGCGGCTTTCGACATGCTCACCGGTTTGTTGGCAGCCGTACCTGCCGGCACTATCACCGGTGTCCGCATGACGGGAACCGGCTCTCGCATATTGGCCGAGCGCCTCAACGTTACATTTGAGAACGAGTTCAAAGCCATTGCACGAGCCGTGGCAGCGCTTCACCCGGAGGTCCGCTACGTTTTCGAGATGGGCGGCGAGACTTCCAAGTACATAGAATTGGACACGTCGGACGAAGCCGGTCACGCAGGGGTTGCCGACTATCAAACCAACGGCGACTGCGCAGCCGGCACCGGTTCATTCATGGACCAACAGGCCAATCGTCTCCTCTACGATATAGAGGATGTGGGAGATATCGTACTCTCCGCCGGTAAGGCCGCCACGGTGGCCGGACGTTGCTCTGTCTTCGCAAAATCGGACATGATCCACGCCCAGCAGAAGGGCTACCAGCCGCCGGAGGTATTGAAAGGTCTCTGCGACGCTGTAGTGCGCAACTTTCGTGGCGCGATCGCTCGTAGCAAGAAGATCGATGGCACCGTGGCTTTCATCGGAGGTGTCGCCGCCAACGAAGGCGCCAGAGAAGCCATGCGTGCAGCTTTTGAGCTGGATGAAGAGCAAATGATCGTCCCGGCCTACTACGCATGGATGGGCGCTATCGGCGCCGCCATGCTGGAGACCGATGAAGCCGTCGCGCCACACTCCGGTAGCGCGGATCAGGCTCCAAATCACGCCCCGGCGGCGCTGAATTTGGAGTTCCTACGCGATCTACGTATCTCCGGATTTCCCACCAGTCCCGCCCTGTCCATGGAGCGAGTAATTCTGCTAAGAGATGTGGTCCGTCCCTATACGTGGCCCCATGATAATTCGGACGCCTCCGCGCCGAACGCAGGTCCAGCGGCGTCGCAGTCACAACCGGCAGATGTAATCGATGCCTATCTCGGTGTGGATGTGGGTTCCGTTTCTACAAACCTAGTGGTGCTCGACAATCAGGGGCACCTCATTAAGGAGATCTACACCAATACAGACGGCCGCCCGGTAGAAGTGGTCAACCGGGGTCTCAAAGAAATCTGGGAGGAGATGGGGCCTCGACTCAACATCCGGGGAGTAGGAACCACCGGGTCGGGCCGCGAACTCATCGGCGAGTTGATAGGCGCCGACACCATCACCGACGAAATCACGGCCCACAAAACCGGCTCTACTTTTATCGGCGATACACTGCTCAATGGCCGCCGACCCGACACCATTTTCGAGATCGGCGGACAGGACTCCAAGTTTATTAGCCTGGAAGACGGCATCGTTGTAGATTTCGCCATGAACCAAGCATGCGCCGCCGGCACCGGCTCTTTCCTAGAAGAGCAGGCGGAGAAGATGGGCATCAACATCATTGGTGAGTTTGCGGAGTTGGCGCTCTCCTCCTCCGCCCCCATTCGCCTGGGCGAGCGCTGCACCGTGTTCATGGAGCGCGACGTCAACTCCTATCTACAACGAGGAGCGGAGAAACGTGACCTTGTGGCGGGTCTGGCCTACTCCATCGTACATAACTACTTGAACCGCTTGGTGGCGGGACGCAGGGTGGGCGATACCATCTACTTCCAGGGCGGCACCGCCTATAACGACTCCGTAGCTGCCGCCTTCAGCGAGGTGTTGGGCAAAGAGATTATCGTGCCTCCGCACAACGGAGTGCTGGGGGCGGTAGGTATGGCACTCCTGGCCCGCGAAAAGATGGAAATTACCGGAGAGTCCACCCGCTTCCGCGGCTGGGACCTGGATCAAGTGGAATATACCGTCAAGGAGTTCACCTGCAAGGGTTGCACCAACGAATGCGATATTCGGCAGTTCACCATCGGCGGCGAGAAGACCTACTGGGGCGACAAGTGCTCCGACCGCTACCGCAAACGCGCCAAAGTGGAGAAGAAGCCGGTAATTCCCGACCTCCTCGCCCTGCGTGCACGGCTGCTGTTCACCTACGTTTCTACCGATGATTCCATAGACATCTCCGGCCCCGTCCGCAGCGACGCCGGTGTCGGCCGCGATACGGTGGGTATTCCACGCAGCATGTACACCTATGACCGGCTCCCCTTCTGGGCCACCTTCTTCAAGGATCTGGGCTTCAACATTTTAGTAAGCGGCGAGACGGATAGACGTATCAAGGAAGCCGGCATCGAGTCGGCCGTAGCCGAGCCCTGCTTCCCCATCAGAGCGACTCACGGCCATGTAGCTTGGCTGCTGGACCAGGGCGTAGACTACGTCTTCCTCCCCAACATGCTGAACGAGGAGACAGACACACCTGAGGTGGAATCTCACGCCTGTGCCTGGGGCCAGACACTACCATATGTAGTGATGGCGGCTCCCACATTTGAACCCTATGCACATCGCTTCCTGTATCCAACTGTGCACTTCCGGCGCGGTCCCGAATATGTACGACGCACACTGGTGGATTACTTCAAGCCTCTGGGCCTCCGCCGTCGTGAGGTAGAACGTGCGGTGGATCATGCCTATGCTGCACAGGCCGAGTTCCGCGCCGCGTTGTCGCAGGCCGGAGCAGACGCCCTAGCCCGCCTACAGGAGCACAACGAGTTGGGAATCGTGCTCATCGGCCGTCCCTACAATCTTTACGACCCCGGGCTTAATATGGATATCCCTGCCAAACTCCGCAAATTGTATGGGGCCAACGTAATCCCCTTGGAATTTCTGCCGCTGTGGACCGAGGAGACCAGGGATATCACTCCCAACATGTTCTGGAACTATGGACGCAAGATCCTGCAGGCCGCACGCGTGGCGGGTCGCCACCCCAATCTGCATCTCATCTACATCAACAACTTCAAATGCGGACCGGACTCCTACATCAAGCAGTTCATGCGCAAAGCTGCTCGTGATCCCTTCCTCGTACTCCAGTTCGACGAACATAGTAACGACGCCGGGGCCATGACGCGCGTGGAAGCCTACCTGGACAGCAAGGGGTTCCTGCGCTGGTGGACCCGGGAAGGCGCAACACAGCCGCAACCGGTGACTGTCGAAGGGAGTGTCCGATGAACCCGGATGGCAACCGTAACGACGGCAATGGCCACAGAGACAGTGACGCGGCCCGAGACGCCATCATCGCCGTGGACGAAATACCCAGCCGCATTCCCCAACCTACCGCATCGCAGGGGGCTGACGAATCGGCATTTGTCAACGACGACTTGGACCTCACCGGTAGAACCATGTACATCCCGCACATGCCCTATGGAGGCTCCGTGCTGTTTGCGGCAGCTTTTCGTTCAATCGGGATAGACGGCCGGGTGGTGCCCCACGCCGACGCCCTCACCCTAGAGATTGGAGGCAGATACACCTCTGGAGAAGAATGTTATCCGCAGAAAATCGTAACCGGCGACTTCATGAAGCTGCTGGAAGTAGACAAGGTGGACCACAACAAGGTTGCCTTCCTCCTGCCCACCGCCAACGGTCCCTGCCGCTTCGGGCAGTATGCCGGACTGCAACGCCATGTGCTCGACGAGCACGGTTACCCGGATATACCCATAGTCTCGCTCTCATCGGTTGATGGATATAAGGGAATTGGTCGACATGCGCCGGAGCTCATACGCACGGCCTGGCGTGCCCTCATCCTCAGCGACATCCTCATGAAGTTGCTCCTGATGACCCGCCCGTATGAGATCAATGCAGGAGATGCCGACAGCGCATACCTGGACGGCATTGCCGCGTGCGAGACCATACTTGAGATCCCCGGCCTACCTCACGACGAACGCCTGACTCGGCTGGTACAGGTGCTGCCTCGCATCAGGGACAATTTCCGCGCCGTCCATGTGCGGGACGAGGACCGTCCCCTCATCGGTGTCGTAGGAGAGATCTTTACCCGGCTCAATAGTTTCGCCAACCAGGAAGTCATCCGCCGCCTGGAAGCGGCGGGTGCCGAATGCTGGCTGGCCGGTGTGGCCGAGTGGATCTGGTATACGAACGAGGAGCAGTTCCGACGTTTGCGCGAAGAACGCAGACGGGCCAGCAAAACGTGGCTCAGAGCCTTTCTCACCAAGCAGGTCATGGAGCGCGACGAGAAAGCACTCTATCGGTCCTTTGCCGAGGATTTCCGCGGCTATGAAGAGCCGCATGTCCCGCACCTCCTTAAGCTCTCCCATCCATACCTGCCGGCAGCGGGATGCGGCGGGGAGATGGTGCTATCCACCGGTGGCAGTATCTTCTTCTACGAAATTGGAGCCGACGGCATCGCTGATATCAGCCCATTCAGCTGCATGAATGCCATCATCACTGAAGCCGTATATCCCAAAGTCAGCCGCGACCACGACCGTTTCCCCATGCGCATGTTCTACTTCGACGGCACTCAGAGCGACCTGGACCGGGACGTGGGCATCTTTCTCGAACTGGCCCGTACTTATAAGAGGCGCAAAAAGATCCCGAGACGAGCCGTTGGTCGCCGAGCAATACCGGAAGACGCTCCGGCGCGTGGGTAAGTAGAGAGCCACAGCGTCAGGCCGGGGGCATCTAGCTTGTTCAGTCGGCTGGGTAAGTGGTGCGGCCGGTATAGATGGGCAATCATTGCAGCCTGGGTGATTGTCGCGGCTCTCCTCACCCTTCTGGCTCCCGATATCAACAAGGTCGCCGTCAACGACCACCGAGCGTTCCTTCCGGAAAACGTTCCCAGCCTGCAGGCCTCACAGCTGCTCAAGGCTCACTTTCCCGAGCGGGTATCGAACAACAGTGCTGTAGCTGTTGTTGATGTCGGACCCGGACGAAAAGCCACCGATAAATCCTCTTGGGAGTACCTCCGGCAACTGACCGCACGGTTCGACTCTTTGGCTGCACGAGGAACACTCAGCCGCGTAGTCTCGCCTGCAACGGCAGATGAACAAACCGCCAAAGCCCTGCTCAGCCCCGACGGCCAAGTGGCCATTGTCATCGTCTTCTTTGCCAAGCCGGTAGCAGGGGACGAGGGTAACGCCTTAGTTGAAGAAGTCGAGTCCCAGCTCGATGGAGCCCCTGCGGGAATCACCGCCTACCTGACCGGAGATGCCGCCGTTCTTGCTGCTTATGACCATGCAGCCCGAAGCAGCGTCGATTCCACTACCTGGCTCACCATCCTTCTGGTGGTGATCATACTTCTACTCGTCTATCGTTCACCCATCAGCCCCTTGGTACCACTCTTCACCATCAGCCTGGCTTATCTGATCTCCCGTGGCGTCGTGGCGCTACTGGGGGCACATTGGCTGACCATCTCCGGCTATACCAATGTGTTCATCATTGTGGTTCTCTTCGGTGCGGGTACGGATTACTGCCTCTTTCTCATCAGTCGTTTTCGCGAGGAGATGGCGGTGGATCACGCTGCTATAGCGGCGGTGGCCCGTACGGTCGGCACGGTGGGCGAGACCATAACCTCCAGTGCAGCTACGGTAATTGTGGGGCTATCTACCATGGCCTTTGCTGAGCTGGGACTGTACAACGCTTCGGGCCCCAGCGTGGCTATCGCCGTTCTGATAGCACTGGTGGCAGGGCTCACACTTACCCCTGCACTACTGGCTGTACTGGGTGAAAAGGCGTTTTGGCCGCGCAAGGCCCGCCAGTTCCATGAGGGTCGTTTCTGGTCCTGGTGGTCCGGCAGGATCACGCGCCATCCGGTGCGCGTGCTGGTGGTGGTGACAATAGTTCTGGTGCCGCTCGCCGTCTACGGACAAGGCCTAAAGCGGGACTTTGACATGTTGGCGGATCTCTCCGACAGCACCCCCGCCGTCCAGGGCTTCAGAACTCTGTCCACACACCTGGACGCCGGGTCTACCTCGCCCCTAACAGTCCTCGTCCATGACTCGGACGGCTTCGACACGCCGGCCGGCCTGGCCCACCTCACCCGACTGGAAGCACAGATCGCCGAAACCCTCGACGTAGGGCACGTGACCGGATTCACCTCAATCCTCGCGGAAACCGACACTTTGCGTGTGGAAAACCAATTGAACGACATGGCCCGACTTGTCCGCGAAGGAACGAAGCAGCTGCAGGCCGTCGACAACAACTCCTCCCTACCGAAGCAGGCTGTGCAGGAGGCCGCCGCGGGACTCATGGATCTCGGCACCTATCTACGTCAACTCGCCCTACAGTATCCAGAGGTCATCGCCCTTGACGGTTTCGCTGAGTGCACCGGTGCCCTCACCGCAATCGCAGCAACAGCAGACATCGATGTTCCGGATTACAGCGTAGTTCTGCCGGAGTTGTCCCGTGTAGCAACCGGACTGGAACTATTAAAGGACTCGTTTGCCGCCCGCCCGGATGCCCTCATGTTGCCCGACACCTACTTGGGACAGAACCAACAGCTGCAGGCGCTCAAAGAAGCGTATGTGTCCCAAGATGGGTCGGTAGCACGCGTTAGCGTAACCCTCACCGTCGGTCCGTACACCAACGCAGCCATGGACGCGGTGAGACAGCTTCGTCAAATAACAGCCCAAGATTCTCCCTCAGGGCTGGTCGACGGAACTTCCGCCATCATGAGCGATCTACGTGAAGCTTCCGCTCGAGACATGACGCGCGCTCTGATCTCGGTAATGTTGGGCATAATGCTGGTTCTCGTATGGCTGCTGCGCTCGTTCGTGGCCCCTATCTACCTCTTAGCCACCATCTTGCTTTCGTATCTATCAACCCTAGGCATTGTGCGCTTGGTGTTTGGATGGTTCTTTAATACACCGAGTATCACGTGGTGGGTGCCCATGTTCATGTTCGTCATGCTGGTGGCGCTCGGCATGGACTACAACATCTTCTTGATGGGCCGCGTCAAGGAAGAAGTGGATAGAATGGGCAACCTGGCAGGCATTAGGCGGGCTATGACGCGTACGGGCGCAATCATCACCTCAGCTGGGATTATCATGGCAGGCACTTTCTCGGCTATGATGAGTGCCGACATCCTGGGTCTAGTGCAGATAGGTTTTGCTGTGACCGTGGGTATCCTGCTGGATACATTCGTCGTGAGGACCGCGCTGGTCCCCGCCATCGTTGTCCTGTTGGGCCGTTGGAGTTGGTGGCCCAGACTGCACACTAGAAAGGGCTGAGAGGCGACGGTGCCCGAATGGTAACATTCGCCCCTGGCAGATGAATCAACCGTATCGAGACAGACCGGCACACTCGATCCTTTTATCGGCTACCGGCCGCCCCCCGGCACCCGTTATCTTCGTGACTCCTTCCTCCCGCCCCATGGTCTGATGTCTCTAGAAACCTTTCTCTTCGTCGCAGTAGTGTTCATGGGTCTTCTGTTCGACGTCATGAACGGCTTCCATGATGGCTGCAACGCGGTCTCCACGGTCATCTACACAGGAGCGCTCAAGCCGCGCACGGCTATCGCATTGTCGGCCACGTTCAACTTCATCGGCCCCCTGGTCATGGGTATCGCGGTGGCCCGCACTATCGGAGGTGTCATCAATGCGTCCGACGCCTCCGCTCATCTAGTGATCGCCGCTCTGTTCGGAGCTTTGGTGTGGGACTTCTTAACCTGGATTTGGGCGCTGCCGGTGAGTTCGTCACACGCACTGGTCGGCGGCCTGCTTGGCGCCGGCATGGCGGCCATGGGCCCTTCGGGCATCATCTGGGGTAAGGTGATACTAGTCTTCACTTCGCTGGTGGTATCGCCATTTCTAGGGCTGTTTACCGGATATATGGTCATGCTGATTACTCAGCGGATCGTGAAGCGGGTTAAGTGGGATCTCAACAAAGCCGACAAGTTCTACAAACGCATGCAAATCCTGTCTGCCAGTTGGGTGTCGTTCAGCCATGGGTCAAACGACGCCACCAAAGTCATGGGGATGATCGTGATCTTCATCGCGTCCAGCCACCAGCTTAGCGTTGATGCGTATGTGGATAAATTCGGTTTTCCCATATGGGTGATCATTTCCTCTGCCGCTGCCATGGCGCTGGGGACCTATCTCGACTACAAGTCGTTCCGCATCATACGTACCGTCGGCGAGCGCCTCTGTCAGTTGCACCCCGTAAACGGCTTCAGCGCCGAAGTGGGAGGGGCCGTAGTGATCCAACTGGCGTCCCTCCTAGGCCTGCCGGTGTCCACCACTCATATCATCACTTCATCGGTAACCGGCACGGGGTTACGTGCCGGATTGGCCGGGGTCAGCTGGAAAGTCTTCCGTGCTATCATCCTGGCGTGGGTGGTCACGCTCCCCTTCTGTGCCGGCGTCGCGGCGGGCGCGTACTACCTTCTCAACATCTGGCTATAGGGGAGGAAGTGTATCGTGGCCGAGCGATCGTCCAGGTGGAGACGGATACGACGTACCCTCGGCGGTGACAGCCAGCTCGGGTCTGCCATCGCGCACCTTTCGCGAGAACGCGAGTCGCACGTCTTCCGACAGCTTGAGGAATTCTCACGACATGTCGTGGTTGTTGTGGAAAGACTCCAAGAAATGGTGCTCCGCTACGCCGCCGGCTCCACCGCTGAACTTCAAGCGGCTGCCAATGAGATTGACCGCCTGGAAGGCGAAGCCGATGTCCTGAAAGCACGGATCCTTGATCGACTCTCCATGGGCGGCATCTTCTTCATGGCCACAGCCGACGTCTCCCGTCTGATCACTACAATGGACAAGATAGCCAACCTCGCAGTGGGCGCCGCCGACCGCATCGCCATGCGCCCCCTCAACCTCCCCCAGAAGTTCAAGGACTACATGGTGGAACTTGCCGGCATCGACGTTGAAGCCACCGCCCGCCTCTGCGACGCCGTGCTCGCCCTCAATCGCGATATGCGGGAAACCTTCGCCATTTGCCAGCAGATCACAGAGATCGAGAGTCGGGCAGACGATGTCTTCAAGGAGTCCTATCTGCTCCTTTTCGACCTCGATATCGACTACAAGACTTTTGTGCAGGCCAACGCCATCATCGACCGTCTAGAATCCATGGCGGACACCTGCAGCCAGAACGCGGAGTTGCTGCGCCATCTGGTGCTCGAGTACATCGAATAAGCGTCGTGCCCAGTGGGCGCCGCACGCCCGGGTCGCCCACGAGAAGGTGGCGCTCCCTGAGAAGACTGAGGCCCGCTCCCCTGCGGGGGGCGGGCCTTCCTCATGCGTCTATTTGTACCGGAACTTACACGGATTCCACTGAGGTGACCTCGGGGACCGCCTGCTTGAGAACACGTTCTACGCCGGATTTCAGCGTTACCTGGGACATGGGGCATCCGCTGCAGGCGCCCACTAATTTCACCGTCACGACGCCGGTGGTTTCATCAATACCAACGAGCTCGACATCCCCGCCATCGCCCTGGAGGGCCGGCCGGATCATGTCCAGAGCCTGCTCCACCTTCTCTTTCATCCTGTCTTCCTCCCTGCGTACCTCGAAGACGAGGTGCCTTCGGCATTATCTGTGTATGCCGTTACTATTGTCTCACACGCGGACCGCCGCTCCCACAGGGAGCGGCGGTCCGCACGAGGAGGAGGGGCGCCCCCGCGGGGGCGCCCCTCCTCCATTCATTCCAACCTGCAGCTCCGGCTAAGTCCTGAGTACGCCTAAGCCGCGCTCTAGATGTCCGATACTACTTCTCCCGCCGCAGAATTATCGCTGTGCCCTGACCACCACCGATGCACATGGTGGCCAAACCCAGATCCTTGCCCTCCTGCAGCATCTGATAGAGGAGCGTGGATATGATACGAGCGCCCGATGCCCCGATTGGGTGCCCAAGAGCAATCGCGCCGCCGCGGAGGTTGATCTTCTCCAGATCGAACCCCGGGAGTTCCTTGGCAACAGCACCGCACTGAGACGCAAACGCTTCATTGGCCTCGATTACGTCAAAGTCTTCGATCTTGATACCGGTCTTCTCTAGCACCTTGGTGGTGGCGTAGTACGGGCCCATGCCCATGATGGCCGGATCCAGACCGGCGGCCGCATGCGCCACAATGCTGGCCAGGATCTTCTTGCCGTTCTTCTCAGCCCATTCACGCGACGCCAATACCAGGCATGCTCCGGCATCATTTATGCCGGAAGCGTTGCCGGCCGTTACAGTGCCGTCTTTCTTGAATGCGCCGCGCAGCTTACCCATGGCCTCAAGGGTGGTATCGGGGCGCGGATGCTCGTCGGTATCGAAAACGGTAACGCCTTTTCTGGTCTTGATC
Organism: Actinomycetota bacterium; assembly: GCA_012514635.1. GTDB lineage: Bacteria > Actinomycetota > Thermoleophilia > RBG-16-64-13 > RBG-16-64-13 > JAAYZX01. Next base: position 34,061 of record JAAYZX010000072.1, on the reverse strand, counting down.
TCAACCGGAACAATCTCTTCCTTGAAGAGACCGGTATCGATAGCCTTCTTGGCCAGCTGCTGGCTCCGGAAGCCAATCTCGTCCTGCCACTCACGAGAGACATCGAAACGCTCGGCCACGTTCTCAGCGGTGATACCCATGTGGTAATCACCGAACGCGCACCAGATACCGTCCTTGATCATCTCGTCCACGAGAACGCCGTCACCCATACGGTAGCCGCCACGAGCTTTGGGGACCAGGTAAGGCGCCGCACTCATATTTTCCATCCCACCGGCCACGATGACATCAGCGTCACCGGACCGAATGATCTGATCGGCCAGCATGACGGAGCGCATAGAGGAAGCGCATACCTTGTTTATAGTCATGGCGGGGATTTCCTGCGGCAAACCTGCGTGGATGGCCGCCTGACGCGCCGGATTCTGACCTAGACCGGCAGTTAGGACGTTACCCATGATCACTTCTTGGACGTCGTCATCGTCCACACCCGCCCGTTTTATGGCTTCGCGGATGACGAGGGCTCCCAACTGCACGGCGGGTACATCGGTCAAGGTACCCAGATAGCGCCCCACAGGCGTACGGCAGGCGCTGAGGATGACGGTTTCGCGGGCCATGTGCAGACTCTCCTTCTTCGGTCGATCAACAAAAAGGTGGGGCCTCACGGCCCCCCGCGGCATCTGCGTGCCCCGCCGGACCGACGGCGTGGCCCGCGGTACGCTGCCGACGTCTCATCCTATCATGCAATGCGCAGCCAGGAGCAGGGCACGTCAACAAAGGACTTCTCGCCGGAGCAGCTAACGAGTAAATGGACAATCACGGCCCTAGCCAAGCAGCTCCTCTTGGCCTGTGATGTAGAACTGAACACCCTCGGCCACGTTCACACCGTGATCAGCAATTCGCTCGAACCATCTGCCCACCAGTGCCGCATTCATCGCCGTCTCGAATGAGGTCTCGTCCTGCTTCAGAGCAAAGATCTCGCGGTAGAAACGTTTGTGCAACTCATCTATATCGTCGTCAAAGTCCTGTAGGCTACGTGCCAATATGACGTCCTTCTCCGCCCACGCATCAATTGCCTTGCTCAACAGGCTACGTGACTCGGCGCTTAACTCCACCAGCAGACCGCTGATGGCCTTGATTCGCGCCACCGGTACCTGTTTAGCAGCTACCTTGGCAACATTGTAAGCCAGGTCTCCTGCCCGCTCTAGGTCGTGCGTAGCCCGCAAGATAGCCACAATGAGACGGAGATCGCCCGCCACGGGAGCCTGCTTGGCAAGTATGCTCAAGGCCCTTTTTTCGATGCCCACATACAGATCATCGATATCGTTGTCGGCCTCCATGACTCGGAGCGCCAAAGTAGCATCGCTTTCGATAAGTGCAATGGTGGCCTGCTCGATCGCCTGCTCTACCAGCGCGCCCATGCGAACCACGTCCTGGTCCACACTATCCAACTCTCGGCGGTACCGTTCTCTCATCGCATCGTTGGTGTGCTCGTTGTTGACCGACCCGCGTATGCCCGACTAGCCGAAACGGCCGGAAATATAATCCTCGGTTCGCTTGTCTCGGGGATTAGTGAATATCCTGTCTGTATCATCATACTCAACCAGTATGCCCCATCTCGCCTTGCCCGTCTCATTCACTTCCGTGTATAAGAAGGCCGCTTTGTCGGAAACCCGGGCCGCCTGCTGCATATTGTGTGTGACGATGATGATGGTGTACTTTTCTTTGAGTTCCTGCATCAGATCTTCGATCTTGGACGTAGCGACAGGATCCAAAGCTGAAGCCGGCTCGTCCATGAGAATGGTATCCGGCTCCACCGCGATAGCCCGCGCTATACAAAGACGTTGCTGCTGGCCGCCGGAAAGAGAAAGCGCACTTTTGTTCAGATTGTCCTTCACCTCGTCCCACAGAGCCGCACCCCGCAGGCTGCGCTCCACCAGCTCGTCCATGTTTCCCTTATAGCCGTTGATCCGAGCACCGTAGGCTACGTTGTCTCTAATAGACTTGGGGAAGGGATTGGGCCGCTGGAACACCATACCCACGCTTCGCCGTATCGTCACCGGATCGACGTCTTTGGCGTAGATATCTTGCCCATTGTACAGGACCTCTCCCGTGATCTTGGCTCCAGGAATGAGATCGTTCATGCGGTTGAAACAGCGAAGAAGCGTGCTCTTCCCGCATCCGGAGGGGCCGATAACGGCAATGATCTTGCAGGGTTCAATATCCATGCCAACATCTTTGAGCGCCGGCTGCCCACCATAGCTCACGTGAAGATCCCGTACACTGAAGGCCGGTTCCTGACTCATGCTCTCTTTCTTCCGCTCCTACTCATTGCTGGAGTTTGTTCCTTGATGAAGCAATTCTGGCCAGAAGAGTGAACACCAGCACCAAGAGCAGTAACTCCAAGGCGCCGGCCCAAGCCCGCTCCTGCCCGGCCGGAAAGGGATTACGCGCCCCCGTGAAAACAAGCACAGGCAGCGACGCAATAGGTTCACCCACCATTTTAGTCACGATCTCAAGAGAACCCAACGCGGTGAGAATCAGCGGCGCCGTCTCGCCGGCCGCCCTAGCCACCGCCAGCATCACACCGGTGGTGATACCGGGAGCCGCAGTTGGCAATACCACCCTGGTAATGGTCTGCCACTTGCCTGCTCCCAGCGCGTAGCTCGCTTCCTTCAACTCACGCGGAACCAGTTTCAGCATCTCTTCCGAGGACCGCACCACAATAGGCAACATGATGATGGCCAACGCTGCTGCACCCATGACGGCCCCAAACCCATAGGGGATGACGAGCGCCGTGTACACGAAGAGACCCACAAACACCGAAGGCACTCCTGTCATGACATCGCTGAAGAAGCGAACCACCTGCGCCAACGGCCTCCCTTTCCCATACTCCACCAGGTAGATGGCCCCCAACACGCCCAAGGGCACCGATATCAATGCAGCCAGCCCCACCATGATCAGTGTCCCAATAAGCCCGTGCACAAAACCGCCCCCGCGCGCCCGCATCGAGAAGGGCTGAGACTGCGTAAGGAACTCCCAGTCCATGGTCGGTAGCCCCTTCTTCGCGATGTAGTAGAAAATGAGGAAGATGGGAATCATTACCATCAGCGTCGCGCCCCACATGCCCACCCGAGCGGCCACGTCGGCAATGATCCTGCGCTTCTGCGTCGTTCTCACCTTAAGGGGCGATACCCCTTCGTTCGTCCGGCAATCAGAACCACTGTCTCCGAAAAACGCGCTCACGACTCCACCATGCGCCACACCAGCACCCGCGCTGCTACGTTCACTATGATGGTAATGCCGAAAAGCACCACCCCAACACCCACCAATGCGCTTACGTGATCTCCGGTAGCCTCCTGGAACTGGTTGGCAATTACCGCGGCCATCGAGTAGCCGGGTTGCAGAATAGAGGCCGTCACCTGTGCCCGTGAACCAACCAGCAGGGCAACAGCGATGGTCTCACCCAGAGCGCGTCCTAGGCCCAGCATGACGGCTCCGATGATGCCGGCCTTCGCCCGCGGCAGTACCGCGCCCCGTATCATCTCCCATCGTGTCGCTCCCAGAGCGAAGGCTGCGTTCTTCTCGCCGACAGGGACGGCCTTCAGGATCTCACGACAGAGCGAGGTGATGATAGGGATGATCATGATGGCCAACACAACACCGGCTCCAAAAAAAGAAAGCCCGGTGGCCGGCCCGGCAAAGATGGGAATCCAGCCCAGCTTGACAGATAGCCAAGTGGCGATAGGCTGGAGAAACCCGGGCAGAAGGACGAAGACTCCCCACAAACCGTAGACCACGCTGGGAACGGCTGCCAACAGGTCCACCAGGTAGGCCACCGGTCCCCGGATCCACCTGGGTGCAATTTCCGTCAGAAAGAGCGCAACCCCTAGACTGAGCGGTACGGCAATCAACAATGCGATCAGAGATGTGATGATGGTCCCGTAGATGAAGGCGAAGGCCCCGAACTTCCCCTCCGACGGGCTCCAATCGGTACTGAAGATGAACGACCACCCTTGGCTGCGAAACACGGGTACGGCCGTATACGTGGTCACCACCACCATGTACGCCAGGATGATCAGCACTGCGAGACCGGCGATACCGGTCACCACGGCAAACACGGGATCGGCCAGACGGCCGGCCCCTCGCTTCATCAGGCGTTGCAGGCCTCCCCGCAGCACCAAGTCACGCCTCTCGCCCATCAGTGGATACTGTTGACCTGCTCCAGTGCCCTGGACTTCAGCCCCTCTGGGAGCGGCGCATAATGAAGCTCCTCGGCGATCTCCGCGCCGTTCTCCAGCGCCCAGTTAAGAAAAGCTTTGAGCGCCTCCGCCTTCACGGGATCCTTCATCTTCTCGTAGGCCAAGATCCAGGTAGCACCCACAATAGGATACGCATCCGCCGCAATAGCATCACTCAGGTCGAAGCGCAGGTCGTCGGGGAAGTCCACCCCCCGGCCGGCAGCCAAGGTGGATTCAAGGCTGGGCATAACGAAGTTACCCGCCTTATTCTTCAAAGCCACCACCGGCAGTCCCGACTCCAGGGCGTACGAGAGCTCCACATAACCCAGCGTACCGGGTTGCTGCATGATTACAGCCGATACGCCGTCATTGCCCTGCCCGCCCACACCAACCGGCCACTTGACTTCCTTCCCTTTCCCCACAGTATCGTCCCAGCGACTGGATATGCGCGAAAGATAGGTGGTGAAGATGCTGGTGGTACCGGATGCATCAGAGCGATGAGCCACCTGAATGGCCTGATCGGGAAGCGCGACGCCGGGATTCAGCACCGCAATCTCGACATCGTCCCACCTGGTGATATCACCAAGGAATATGCCTGCTAAAGCATCCGGATCGAGTTTAAGATCTTCCAGTCCCTCTACGTTATACGAAACAACCACCGCACCGAAGACCGCCGGGATGTGAAGAACCCTGGAACCTGCCGCCTGCTCGGCCGCAGCCATCTCTTCGTCATTCATGGGAGCATCGCTGGCACCGAAATCCACCGTCAACTGCGTAAGCTGCTGTATACCACCACCGGAACCCATGCCCTGGTAGTTGATCTTCACGCCCTGGTTCAAGTCGCGAAACGCCCCAATCCACTCCAGATACAGTGGTTGCGGGAAAGAAGCACCTACACCGTTGAGGCCGGTCCGCGGAGAGGAAGACGAACCTATGGCCTGCAGCGAGGACGAAGAATCAGCGATATCCAATGAGCCCCCACGCCCCGCCGGAGACCTTGAGGTCAACAGACCAAAGACTCCCACCGTGACGGCCAAGACAACGACCAGGACCAACGCACGCCTGCACACGAGCAACACTCCATCCTTGTACCGGTTACTCTTGTATTGGTTACTATTGATCACACTTGCTTAACTCAAAGTGACGACCATCTGCAGCCTAACACCGAGCAGGACTGCCATTGTTAACAAGATGTTAACGTGGGGTTACAGGTACGTTTGTGAAGGATGTCGTACATATTGGATGACCCAACACCCACCACTAAGGTTCACACGGTTCTCATCGTAGAAGACGATGTCACCATCTCCGACCTTGTGGCGTACAACTTAAAACGCGCCGGTTACGCCGTGCGCCAAGAATGGACAGGCCGCGCCGGCCTGGAGAGCGCACTGGCTGCTGAAGTGGATATCGTTCTACTGGACCTCATGCTCCCCGGCCTTGACGGACTGGCCGTCAGCCGCGAAGTGAAACGACACAAACCGGACATCCCCATCATCATGCTGACGGCGCGCACCGAACGCGAGACCGTGCTGGAAGGCTTCGAGGCCGGCGCCGACGACTACGTAACCAAACCGTTCGATATGGACGTGCTATTGGCTAGGATAAGGGCAAGATTACGCACGGCCGCATCAGACGAGTTGGGTGCGACATCGGCCCCACCGTCTCGCGACATAGACATTCTCGACCACAATGCCCACCTGCTTCGTACTGCAACCGGTCAAATCTCACTCAAGCCCAAGGAATTCGGCCTGCTCGAGCTCCTGCTTTCCGCTCCCGGACACCTCTTCCCACGCGAGGAGATCGTGGAGCGCATCTGGCACCACAAATACCTCCCCGGCTCCCGCACATTGGACGTGCACGTTCGCCGACTTCGCCGCAAACTGGAGATGGTAGAGGCTCCTGTTATTATCGAGACGGTTCGAGGCGTGGGATACCGATTGGTAGACAAATCATGAGCATCACCACCTGGACACGGCTTGCCCTCTTGGCCACCATACTGGCGGGCGGCATAGCCGCCGTCTTCGGAATTACCCATTGGTCCACCACCGGCAAGATAGGCGCAGGTCTAGCGCTGCTCGCGATCTTCCTCCTGATCACTTATATCCAGGCTAAAACTCACGCAGCTCGGTTACGCGAACTGACGCAGGCCGCCTCACGGATCGCGGAAGGCGAATCCTCAGTGCGGGTGCGTGTTTGGGAGGGGGAGGAGTTGGCGGACATTGCCAGGTCTCTCAACAGTGTGTCGGGAGCACTGCGTAGTCGGACTTCCCTGTACGCCGCAGAACAGGAACAGGCGGGCGAGATCCTGGCCGTGATGGCCGATGGCGTACTAGTACTCGACGAGACGGGACGAATCGTGCGCGCCAACGCCACCGCCGCCAAGTTGTTGGATGCCCCGCTCGAGCAGAGCATAGGCAAACGCGTGGTGGATGTGGTACGTAGCTTCCCGGCTATCGAACTGATGGCCAAAGCTCTGGTTGCCGCCGAACCACTCCTGGAGAAGCTGGAGCTTCCGGGGCCTCGGTACATATCCGTGGAACTCGTCCCTCTACGCGAGAGCCACCCTGCGCTGGAACCAGACACGACATTGTCAACGACATTCAGCGGCTACCGTGGTAGACAGGTGTTACTCATCCTCCATGACGAGACCAGTCGCGTCACCACGGCCAGGGTGAGACGTGATTTCGCAGCAAATGTCTCGCATGAGCTCAAAACACCGCTGGCCGGGCTCAAGTTGTTGGCCGACACGCTCCAACACGCCGTAGTAGAAGATCCCGTTCAAGCGGCCCACTTTGCTCAGAGGTTGTCCGCGGAGATCGGTCGCCTTTCAGACCTCGTAAACGATCTTCTGACGCTGGCCAGTCTCGAACGCAGAAAGGCCGCACTGCCACCGGATTTCCGTCGTGTCGACATGACCCTGGTGGCCCGCACGGTGGCAGATGAGGCGCATGATCGCCTCGCCCGCGCAGACTTGACTTTTGAATTTGTAGCAGATAGGCCGGCTACGGTCATGGGGGACGAGGTACAGCTCTCCACTGTGGTGAAAAATCTTATGGACAACGCCATCCGCTTCACCGACGTGGGAGGCTCCGTGAGCATGTGGGTAGAAGTCGACGAAAACGAACACCTGGTGAAGCTGGAAGTACGCGACACCGGCATAGGCATTCCCAGAAACGAACAGACCCGCATCTTTGAACGCTTCTACCGTGTAGACAAAGCCCGCTCACGGGCGACCGGAGGAACCGGTCTAGGCCTGAGTATCGTGAAGCATATCGTTGAGCAACACCAGGGCGTCATAGCAATGGACAGCACGCTGGGAGTGGGCTCCTCGTTTACAGTCAGCCTACCGCTTTACCAGGGGCCACTCGTCACAGACCATCCGGCGCCGTCGACGTTATCGAACAACTGAGATGCCGGCCGACCTCAAACGGTCGCTCGGCTGATTTGCACACCTCGCTGCGTGAGCATCTCCACCGTTTCAGCAACCATGGGCCAGAATATCTGCTCACGCTCTTTGCCGGGATCTCCGGCTCTGGCAACGAAGATAACCGTCAGCCGTATCTCTCCGTCCGCCTCGTCTGCCATGATCTGGTAGCCCTGTTGAAGCCAGTAGTCCAACTGCGCCTCGAATTCCCGTAGCCGAAACGGATCCATGGCATCCTCCTTGGGCTCGTGGATCGTGCGCCTTGGATTTCATTTACCCGTACTGCCCTCATTTTATCCGCCCCCCACCCCTGTCTGTGGCCCGGCCAAAGCCAAGGCCACAGACAGGGGTGGGCAAGTACCGAAGCGGGCGGTGTACCCCGACCGGAGGCGGGGATGGGAACTGACTGCTGCATATTCCGCCCGCGCCATAGTCCGGCAGCTTTCAATGTCAGGCCGCCGATTGCGAGGCCTCCTTACGACGCCACCCACAACTGTACAGAAAGAATCCCGCCGATGCGGACCCCAAATGCCGAAACCGCTCTGCCAACACCTGCGTTGCACCCTCGAAGTCTTCTCCGCTACCGATGGAATCCAGATAGTGACGAAAACTACCGTGCTCCTCCAGCACATCCCGGAAAATGAAAGCATTAGCCACAACTGCCTCGATTTTCCGACGATTACGAATAACGGAGGTATCCGTCAGAAGAGTGGCTACGTCCTCCTCTCCCATCTCACTCACCGCAACCGGATCAAACCCTCGGAAGGCAGCGACCAGACCCGGCCACCGTGACTCCACCACCTTGGGCCCCAATCCCGCCGAGAAGACCGCCCGTGCCAGCAATGCGAAATAGCCTTCATCTGTGCGAGGATAGTCACCCGCGCGCTGCATCCACGGCTGTCGATCAAACATGCATCCTCCTTCTCCTCACTTGGACCCATACGCCCCTACGGGGACGCACAGCAAAGCCTAGGCGAAGAAGCAAGGGTTGTCTGTACAACCCAGGTTGTATCTTGGCGTATGGAGCAGGTATGGCCCGGCACCCTACGCAACCACGACGCGCAGCGCGACCACAGCGCGAAGCGCAACCATAGCACCCACCGTCACTTTTTCTCCACAACCCTGGATCAGTTCTTGTTCCCCGATCCCAATGCGGTGCGCAGCAACCGCCAGGGGTGAAACTTGAGGAGGCCTCTGGCCCGCCACTCGAGCTCGGTCTTGTCGCAGACCGTGGAAATGCTGGCCCCGTCGGCCTCCTCTTTGAGGACAAGCAGCCGACGGCGACGCTCCTCCAGGTCCGCATTGTCCTGTACGATCTCATCTACCTTCTTCATAACCTCTACCGCGCGCAGGATGCGGGCTTCCGTGGTCGCCGCCTCGGACTCAGAGATCACCCCCCACTTCAGCTTTATTCTATTGAGCTTCAATGCCGCCTGGTATGTGGAATCCACCATCTGATCGCGGGTCATCCAATCGGTTTCATAATTCATCGTGTACTTCCAACTGGGCTGCAGTAACGCCTGACGATGATCTTCCAAGCTGCGACAGATGAGACGGTAACCGAGTTTTTCCGGATGCATGAAACCCAGGCTACCGGGGTCAAGAAAGGGAGCCAAGGGCGAGATGAAGAGACGCAAACGCGGGTCCCCCTTCAGGCGACCGTATAGATAGTCGCAATATTCGATGGTAGCCTCTACCGATTCCGGTGTCTGGTGAGGAAGCCCAATAATATAGTACAGATCGAAGCGCTCGGCGTGATAACGCAGAGCCGTCTCCACACTCTCCTCAAGCTCTTCGTTGCTATAGCCTTTCCCCACTTTGGCCCGAATGGCAGGATCGTGGGTCTCCATGGACATCTCGTAGCTGTGGTGAGGCAGCGCTCGAGCCACTTTCTGGGAGAAGTCGGCAGGTGGAGGAAAAAAGAACTCTAGAATGACGGTGTTGCGTACCGGTGCGCGCTCCAACAGTGCCAGAACTTCCTCGGCGTAGCGCGTGCCCGGCTGGTATATGTCGCCAATGACGAAGATGGGCCCTCGGCTGATGCGCGCGATGGAGCGCATGTCCTGGACCAATGCCTCTGGACTGCGATACGCGTTTACCCCACGCTGCATGGTGCCTTTGAAGGCGAAGTTAGACCCTCCGCAGAAGACGCATTGGCAATTGCAGCCTCGCACCACCATCACGGGCATGATGGGATATCCCATCCAGTCCAGAAACGGTGTCACACTCGCCAGATCGCGGAACTTCACCACTGAGCGTGCCATCTCCTCGTACCCGTGCTCGAACTCATCGATGGTCAAAGGTACGTACTCCAGCGGATTCACCCGCACTTCTCCGGCCGAGCTCTTCCACGTAAGGTTGGGCACCTGCACCAGCAACTCGTCTCTATCACTCCCACCCACAGCGGTCGCCTCGATGGCCTCCAACAACAACAGGAGCGGTTTCTCCGCCGAATCGCCCCGGATGACGAAATCCACGCCAGGATAGGAGATCAGCTCCTCGTGATAGAAGGTAGACGAAAAACCACCAAAGACGATTGGTGTGGAAGGATGAAGTCTCTTCACAATCTTTGCAATCTCCACCGCTCCGTGGCAGTGGGGCAGCCAATGTAGGTCGATGCCAAAAAGTTTTGTCTGCAGTGGCGCCAGAAAGGCCTCCACATCGAATGCGGGATCCTGCAACATGCGCACGGCCAAGTTGATGATCCGCACCTTCTTCCCCTGGGCGGTGAGATACGCCGCCATAGTAGAGAAACCGATGGGATACATCTCAAAAACCGGAGTAGAGGGGATGAGGTCACTCACCGGCCCATAGACGATGGCTTCTTTTCGGAAATCGTAGACGCTGGGGGCATGCAGGAGTATGACGTCGGGCTCCGCCCTCCGCAGCAGACTCACGGAGTATGTTCCTCATTCGATGCCGCACCGGCGGACTCGGTGCCGGGATCAACGCTTGTGGGTTCTGCACCGGCGGACTCGGTGTCTGCGACCTTGCGGCTGCGCCCGCCGCGAGACCCTCGGCGGCGGCGCGTTGCCGGCGGCCGTTCGGACGTCTCCGACGCCCCGGCGGCTTCGCCACCCTCCAACTCGGCGCGGGCGTCGAGTGCCGCGTCGGTATCGGCAATCGTATCGCTTCCGCCACTCTCTACCTTCTTCTTGGGCCTCCTCTGCCCTCCCGTCCTACCGGCTTTGCCCGCCCTTTTCAACCGATCCTGCACGGCCGCACTGGAGAGTTCGCGTAGCACATCGGAAGCGATCCAGCGCGCCGGAGGCGGTCCCTGTGCCTTCATGCGCTTGGCGAGCGCTAATGCCGCCTTGTTCAGAGAATTGTTGCGCTTACCGATCTGCCGCACCGCCCAGCTCACGGACTTCTTGACATAGTTGCGCTCGTCAACGGCTTCGCGTTCCGCCAACTTCAGGAACTCTAGGAAGGGCTCGTCGGAGGCTTTCTTGTCGTTTACAGCGAGATCGGCAATGAGCACAAAAGACGCCCGTTTGACGAACTGGCCGCCATGTCCCGCCCATTCTTTTGCTTTGGTGTAGGCAAAGGATGATCGACCGAACAAATACTTGCAAACCTGGTCGCAGACATCCCAGGAGTCAAATCCCTGCGCCCAGTGATCCATCTGCTCCTCAGTGGCTTGGGCCGGATCATCCACCATAGCAGCGAGTATGCGCGCCTCATGTACCCCGGTTGCCCATAGGTCCAAGGCAAGCGCGTGATCGGTCCCGATACGGCGCGCCAGTTTCTGCAGTTCCGGGATCTGGATCCCCAGCGTCCCCCGAGGATTGATACCTACACGATACATCCCGGCTATGACTTTTCTATCGGCGCGTTCGCGTAGTTCGGCGATGACTTCGTCCAGCGTCACGAGGTCCCTCTTTCCAGCGGATGCTTGACCAGAGTGTCCCTGTATAGGCTACCAGGAATCCGCATCACTCCTCGAGAGGCTTCGCCGTCATGGGCTGCGGAGCAGAGGAATGACAGTGGATGCATGATGGAGCAGTATAATGCGGCACCCCGTTTAACAAGATAAACACCGCATGCCAAGGGAGCGCAGGTGGAAGCACGCACCATAGGTTTGAAGGGCGCCGGCAAACGGACTCTACAGGCGGCACTATCCGAGGGGAGAGCAGATGGGGCAATCACCACCGTCAAGGTGGGCGATGCCCGTGTGCGCCGTCTCTCCGCAATTTTTCGCCCCAAGAAGACCACCTTTGCCGAGTTCAAGGTGCGTATGGCCCACTGGCCGGCAGCTACCGGACGACGTAGCGAGATGGAACGATACCTCATCTCCTTGACCGGAGCCCAAGTCTTCCTTCACGTCTTGCGTGCCTGCGCCAACCCGCTGCTGGGTGAAGCCCCCAACCCGACGCGCGATTTGGCCGTCCTCGATCAAGAGTTTTTGGTAGGTGATCTCATCACGGTTGAGCGTGCCTTCGACCGATCCAAGAAAACCAAGCTCAGCGAGGTGGGCCGCCGCGCTTTGAACCGAGCCAAGGAAGCCTTGGAGTCAGAGACGCCCTTGAGACTGGTGGACTTCCCCCAAGACGAACTCGCCTTCATAGCCCCCTACAACCTACTCACCCAGACACCTCAGGTACTGCTGCTGAATCTGGAGTCCGGCGCGACGGCGGAGGAAGCGGCCACCATCACTGAGTCTCTTAGCGATGGTGCGGCCGGCCGCACCATCGTGGCTTTTCCCTTCTTCGACGCAGCAGAAGTGGCAACCTTGTCCCCTGAAGAGCAGGAAGAATTTGCGGCCGCCCTGGATCTGCCCGGGCCGGCCGCCGACCTCGTCACCAAAGCCTGCTTCAAGCAGATGGGCCTCATCACCTTCCTCACCGTCGGCGAGGACGAAGTACGCGCCTGGACCCTCCACCGCGGTCTAAGCGCCAAGAGGACGGCAGGTACTATCCACTCCGACATTGAGCGTGGATTCATCCGGGCGGAGGTTGTTGCGTATCATACCTTCCTGCAGCACGGCTCCTTGAAGGCCTGTCGTGACGCCGGCGCACTCCGCTTAGAGGGCAAAGACTACGTGGTGCAGGACGGCGATATCATAGAGTTCCGCTTCAACGTATAAGCGGAGAGTAGTCGCGGCCACCACAAGGGCCGCAACCGTGGTTGCAGCGACGGCCGCACAGACCGCCGCGGCCGTAAACGAAGGTCAGCTTCCCATTTCTGTGGCCTTCTCCACCCCCGCGCCGTTAGGGGTATCAGCATTCCCCGCGCATGGTTCCGTACCACTTGATTCACCATCCGTGGGTGCCATCTCTTCCGCCGGTTTGACGAAGGTAATGCGCTCCATCATGCACTTAGGCGGACGAGACGCAACATCCTCCTGCCCAAAAGCTACAAAGGGGGGAAGATTCTCCTTCCGAAACACAACGTAGGCACAAAGACCCTCGCTAAGACGATCGCCGGCGCCGTACAGCATGACCGGCACCTGGCCCAGCAGAGCCTTCTTGCCCTCGAATGGAGCTCGGCGAGGCCGCGTCATTCCCTTGTTGCCCGCAGGTCCCACTCCCCAGTCAACCACGTGCGCCTCGCTCGGCACCGCCATCCGCCAGTTCATGACACCCCCCTGACGCGGCCCCACCTCCACAGCCAGGAGCTCGCGATCACCACCATGGGACACGTGGATGTGCCAGACGAACTGGGTCTTTCCCCCAAAGACCATACTCCCCCCCTGACGCACCGCGCGGTCCGATCCCTCCATGAGGGCCGAACCGCCTTTTGCCGTGCAGATACCCAACGGGAAGTAACACTAAACTGCACCAACGATGACCGCTCCTGCAAGGACCAGCATCCACGCGTATACCATTCACGCCGCGCGTGGGGCGACTATGCGCGTCGCGGAAAGCCGAGTTCCCAGACAAGGTCTACCAGACTGTCTACGCCGCAATCGATATCCGAATCGCCCCCCTCAGGCTCCCGTAGAATACTGAAGACGGATTGCAGCCCCACGAAGGCAGTTGAAGAATCACTCAAGCTCCCCGAAACCGCAGCCGCCGTCTCCACCCAGTGCCTCCGCGCACACAGCGCACCAAGCCGAGCTTGTCCTATACCATAGAGCGCCTCTTCCAGGCAACGACCACAGGAGATGCGTCCACGGGCGGTAACGTACGGGCAGTCCGCTAAGATTTCATCACCTCCCAGCGAACCATATGCTTCCTCTGCCAGTTCCACGAGTTGCATAACAATCAAGAAAGACCTCCGTAGTTCTCGGTATGCGTCTCTGTACCAGGTGTCCGGATCATCCTCCCAATATGTGACGAATCCACGTGTTGCGAGGTGCCCAAGTTCTATTCTCTTGCGAGCTTCACATAATAGACGAGCCTGGGGACGGAAACAGGAGGCGTGTGGAGTCCGGGTTGTTGAGCCGGACGTCCTGCAAAGATCCCTATATAATTTTATCGACACTAGATGCTGATCGCATCTAATATATGGTAGACTATAGCTGCAAGGTGGCACCGCTTGTCTCGCGACAATGACGAAAGCGAGGTAGACAATGCCCAGAGGCGACAAGACAGGACCTCCTGTCGAAAAGGGCGGGGGCAGGATGGGAGGGCCTTACTCAGCCGGTCCGGGTGGACAGTGCGTCTGCCCTGCCTGCGGCCACAAGGCAGCCCATGTTGCCGGACAGCCCTGCAATGAGAGGCCGTGCCCCAAATGCGGCTCCATGATGATGAGAAGCACTTAATCACAAGGCAAAGGAGAGATACACAATGCCTAGAGGAGATGGAACAGGACCCAGCGGTGTAGGTCCCATGACAGGTAGAGGAGCCGGTTACTGCGCCGGTAGTGAGGCTCCCGGTTTTGCCAATCCCAACCCCATGTTCGGAAGGGCCTTCGGCAGGGGTGGGGGTCGCGGATGGCGCAATATGTTCTTCGCCACCGGTCTTCCTCGTTGGAGGCGGTCGGCTGGTTTCGTCCCTCCGCACAGCTATGCTGATCCGTACGGAGCGCCCGATGCAGAGGTACAGAAACAGGGCCTTAAAAACCAGGCAAGCTTCCTACAGACGGCTTTGGATGAGGTGAATAAGCGTCTGGCCGATCTGGAAACGGACGCCAAATAGGCAGCCCGCTGGTAGGCATGCCACTAACAGAGGTGAGCAGATCACCGATAGGTGGGGCGCTCAAGCCAAAAACTTACGGAGCAGCCAAGGACGGGCGCGCTGTCGTTTGCCCGTCCTTGGCTGTACAATCTTCAGTGCGCAATTTTCAGTGCGCATTCTTTAGGCAGTTGATTATAGGGAGAACTGCATGAGCCCGGGTTCACCAAGGGGACACCAACGACGACGTCGAGGACATGGCAACGCCACGCCCGCCCGATGCCCGTCATCACCCCCCAGCGCCCCTATCGTAGCCGGGCCGGGAACGGCAACAGGCATCGGGCCGGGAGACTACAAGCGCTCCCTCATAGAAACGGCTCTGCTGATCACGCTGTGTGAAGAGAAGGGCCACGGATACGCGCTGGTAGAGCGCGTTGAGCAACTGATAGGAGATCAGTTCTACATAGATCCGGGCAGCATATACCGCATCCTGCGCTCGCTGGAGGAAGCGGGCATGATCACCTCGTCTTGGGAGACGGGCACTGCGGGGCCGCTTCGGCGTACGTATACCGTCAAGCCATCCGGGCGCCAACTCCTGCAGACCTGGGCGGATGTACTGACCGACAGGGGTAAGACTCTTCTTCGTCTGTCAGAAATGGCCCGGGAGCAACTTACCTGACCTCGCATGTGGAGAACCGGTGTAAGCTCTGAGACGAACCCTTACATGGTGCTGCGAGAGGATAAGTCATGATACGCGAAAATACCAGCAAATACGCGGCAAAACATCCCGCCGGAACGGTAGTAGATGAGGCCATCGCAACCGCCCTCCAACCAGAGACGGTGAACAAGCGACTCACCTGCAAGGCCGCCCACCAGGTGGCCGAGAGACTGGGGGTCCCGCCCGCCGAGGTAGGGAGAACCGCCGATCTGCTCGAGTACCGCATCGTGGAATGTCAGATGGGTCTCTTTGGCTACTTTCCCGACAAAACGATAGTGCAGCCGGCCAACGAGGTATCTGAAGACCTGCGTGATCGCCTTCTGGAGCTGACCGTCAACGGTAAGATTGATTGCCTATCGTGCTGGGAGATCGCCGATTTACTTGGTGTCAGTAGGGTGACGGTGGCCGCCGCCTGTGAAGCCCTCGATATCAAGATCGCGCATTGTCAACTGGGAGCGTTCTAGGCAAGCAACCTGCAGGCAACCCATGGCCTGCTCCCAACCAGCCTATGTGATAAATGTGCTAAGTCCGACGAGCCGGCAAATCCCAAGCGACTACCTAGAATTGGGCGCGCTCACCATCCCACCCAGTCGGCGATGACTCCGTGACCATCCCAGACCGTGCGCCCTGTGGCCGTGTGCGCCAACCGGATGGCACCTTCGGGACACTGACCCACACACATGCCACACCCCGCACAGAACTCACGGGTGAGGTTGGGCAATTTCCGGGCGGTCCGCGCTTCCGCAGCCGCCGTGCCTACTGTAACGTCTGCAGTGGGTGCAGGCGCCGAGCCGACCGAGATAGGCCCCAACACCGCGCCCACGGCAGTGGACGGTGCAACAGTAGCCGGTGCTGCGGTGGATTCCGGCGCATCCGATGCCCCACCCGTAGCGGCGGACGTACTTATTTCCAAGGCGCCGTAAGGACAGAGCCGCGCGCAACGTCCGCAACCTGTGCAGCGGTCGGTATCTATCACCGGGAGCAGCGGAGTATCGTCGGCCATCTGCGACTCGCGAGGCCAATCACGCAAATACGTGAGGTCATTGACGACCTGCCTCCGGATGGCAGCCACGCCGGCGTGGTCTCGTGCGTCCAGCCAAGCACTCAACCCCTTCACGGCTCCACGCAGTACACCGACACCTCGAGCATATACTGCCGAGCACATCCCTACCAGCGAGCAGCCCCCCATCAAGTGTCGCACCACATCATCGGCTGTGAATACCCCGCCACTACCGATCACCGGCAGATCAACTGTAGCCGTTATCTCGAGAATCTTCGCGAGGGAGAACAGCTGCCACGGCCGCCCCATTAGCCCTCCCATGGCTGCGGGCACCCCATAAAAACTGCCCGTCTCCGTATCGATCCACACACCGTAGAAGGCATTGTTAGCCGATATGGCCGCCGCTCCTGCACGTTCCACTGCCAGAGCCACGCCGGCCATGTTCACGCACTGGGGGGTCATCTTGAAGATGATGGGAATGTCAACAGCACGTGTGCAGGCAAGCGTCACCCGGTAGGCCGTGTCCGGATCCATGGCCAAAGGAGCGCCGACATTCTTATGCGCGGCAACGGCTCCGAAAGTGGCGTGAGGACCGCCGGTATCGAGCTCCACGGCAGGCACACCGGCCGCAGCCATATCGCGCAGGAAGGGAATCCAGGTGTCGGGGTCGTCCCCGATGCCGCAACAAGAGCCGATAAAAAGCATGTCGTGCTGCCGGCAGACCTCTAGAGTAGCCGGAAGCTCTTCCGTCAACCAACGTTCATAGGGAAGATGATGAAACATCTGACTGGATACGAACGCATCATCCAACTCACGACCGAAGCGTCGTAAAGAGTAGAAGTGGGGGCGCGGCCAGCGATGCGGCCCATCAATACGGTGCACGGTCTTACCAATCAACCAACCGATGCCCTGCTCCGCCACCCGCGCAGCCAGTCGCGCCGAGCCGCCAAAGTCGCACGAAGTCACACCCACCGGGTTTTTTACCCGCAACCCACAAAAGCTGGTACTGAGATCCGCCACTACTGTACCTCCCAGTTGTTCTGTCGTCTGCTTATCGTGCAGCGCAGCGCGGCAGGCGCGGCCCGCCGTACCTCACTTGTTTCGCTCACTCGAGGCCGGAACCACTGCCTCCGGTGCTGTAGGCTCCGTGACCGCAGGCCCGGCCGGACAGGTTGGTGTCACGCTGAATCCGATTGCTCGGGCCGTCACCCGTGCCGTTGGAATCAGCGACACGGGCCGGCTGTTGTACCACGCGTTTCCGACGTTGTTAACCCTCGAAGGCTGCGCGCAACTGAATCAGAAGGCTCATGTCGCCCTCAAACCTGATCCGTCCCAGCGCCGCCGCCGCCAACACGTTCAGCGTGCCGTTAGTCAGCTTGGTGAAGTCCTGCGGAGACATCCGCACAGTCACGTCGGCCGAACCATCTCCTTCCTCCGTGGCAACAACACCGTCACGAAGGGTGACCATATAAGTACCGGCTTCTCCCACTGCCAGCTTGATGGTTCCGTCTCGGCCTCTAATCTTTTCCTGATGGGGCTGAGCCATCGCGGGGAGGGCCGCAATATAATGCTTGATGTACTGGAGATCCATGGAACCTCTCTCAGGCTTCTACGAGAGGCCAGTACACATGAGTCACGTGCTTACTCAGATCGGGCTCCTCATCTGGCTTGGTCAGGTACCGCTCCCACATGTAGGGCGCCAAATCCAGTCCGTTCTGTACTGCGTAGGCCTGCATGGCGTTGTAGGCAGGCTCTATCTTATCGTATTGGCCGATATACACAGTGAAGAGTGCTTTGCCGCCGGGCAGCTGACTCCGGACCACCCCGTCACGCGCCACAAAGGGCTGCTCTACTGGAAATCCCACTTCCAGGTCCCCCGCATCCTCCGTCCAGGCGTGGTAGTAGGCAAGGGGAGGCCCCGCCGGCTCGACACCCTGAGCCCTAAGTACCGCCGTTATGCGATCGAAGTCCCTGCCCATCCTCTCCGCCATCTCCTCCATAGAGACCCAGCTTCTGATCGAGGCGAGCACCTCCGGCTCCAATTCCCTCTCTTCGATTTCGTAGACCATGTCCTGCTCCTTTCCCTAGGACCGGGACCTCATCTTCGCAAGTTATGCAACCACCCACTCCGATTCATTCCAGCCACTTGCTACCATAGCGAAGCTTGGTGTATGTAGGAAGCATACGCTGCATACGTTGGAGTCTCGATCTCGAACCAGAAGAAGGACAGACAGATGAGTAGTGGCACCGCGTTCAACCCCTTCACAACAGCTCAGCAACAATTTGACCGCATCGCCAATCTCCTGCAGCTGGACGAGGCCACTAGGTCTCTCCTTCGGCAACCTATGCGAGAGTACCACGTGAGTATTCCCATCCGTATGGATGACGGTCAGACGAAGGTGTTTCGCGGTTTCCGTGTCCAACACAACGACGCGCTAGGACCCTGCAAGGGTGGCATTCGCTTCCATCCCCAAGAAACCGTGGATACCATCCGAGCGTTATCCATGTGGATGACGTGGAAGTGCAGCGTCGTCGGCATCCCTTTGGGCGGGGCCAAAGGCGGCGTGATCTGCGATCCCCACCATCTGAGCTCCCGCGAACAAGAAAGTATCTGTCGGGGTTGGATTCGCCAGTTGGCCAAAGACATCGGCCCCGTGTGCGACGTACCCGCTCCAGACGTCATGACCGACTCACAGCACATGCTCTGGATGCTCGATGAATACGAGGTCATTCACGGTGGACGTTATCCAGGCTTCATCACCGGTAAGCCTGTTGGATTGGGCGGTTCTTTGGGTCGAACGGAGGCAACAGGTTACGGGATCATCTACGTGCTACGCGAGGCTCTCAAGGAGCACGATCTAAGCATCGCCGATACGTCCGCCGCCGTACAGGGCTTCGGCAACGTGGCTCAGCACGCCATCGAGCTGTACCAGATGATGGGAGGTAAAGTCACCACCATCTCCTGCTGGGACCAGAAGGCATGCAGCGCGTTCGCGTTGCGCCGAAAAGAAGGCATCGACCTAGCAGAGCTGCGTAACATCACGGATCGTTTCGGTGGTATAGACTTCGCAAAGGCAGAAAAGCTGGGCTACGAACCCATCCCCGGCTCGGAATGGTTGGCCGACGATGTAGACATCCTTATCCCCGCCGCCATGGAGAATCAGATAACGGCCAATGCCGTGGGACACATTTCGCAAAGAGTACGATTCATCATCGAAGGTGCCAACGGTCCCACCGCCCCGGAAGCCGACGAACAACTGGCCGCCCGCGGCATAGTGACCATCCCGGACTTCTTGGCCAACGCCGGTGGGGTAACCTGCAGCTACTTCGAACAGGTGCAGAGCAACATGAACTTCTTCTGGCCCCACGACGTAGTTCTGAGCAGATTGGACACCCATATGACCACCGCCTTTCGGACGGTGAATGAACTGGCCAAGTCCCGTAACCTATCGTTGCGGGATGCCGCATATGTCATCGCCGTAGATCGTGTGGCTCGTGCCTGCAAAGATCGAGGTTGGGTCTAAGACGCGTACGCAGCGGAAACAGCGACACCGGCTTTCTCATCCGAGAAGATCTCTAAACGGATAGGGGGCGGACTATCTGCGCAACTTTGTTCCGCCGGAGGAGCACCAAAAGCTGGAGAGGCAGTTGCTCCAAGCTCAGCGCATGGAAGCAGTTGGTCTGCTGGCCGGAGGCGTGGCACACGACTTCAACAACATGCTGCAGAGTATTCTTGGCAATACTGAACTTGCATTGCAGGACGCTCCGACCCCATCCACCTTCTGCTGACCGATGTCATTATGCCGGAGATGGACGGGAGAGAGCTGGCCGTGCGGCTGGCAGCCGCACGGGCGGACGGCGACGAGGCAGCCGCGCATACCAGAGGAAGAACCGCCATCTTCCACCCGTTGACAGCTTAACGAATGCCACTCCGAGCCAACGACGCCGCCACACCTATGGCGCGCAGTACCGCAAAGATGACAAGGATGATGCGCATACTAGTGAGCCACTACGGTCACGGGCTTCTCCTCGCCCCATCGACAAGGTACCATGAGTGCGTGAATAAACGACCGCAACCCGTCCGTGGCAGACAGCGAGACCCAGAAGCTCAACGTCTGGTTATGAGCTTCGCTTCCGGAGTCATTTGCGCCATCCTCGCTATTGTCAGCTACAGAGACGGCGTCTTTTGGCAGATACCCATTTGGCTCGGCTTGGGCGTTATCCTGGTAGGTATCCCCCTCCTGCCCTGGACCAAAAACAATCGTATCTTAGTGCAGTCGTCGCGCTGGTTGGTGGTCGCCATCGCCGTCGGCTTCTTTGTGTGGGAAATCATCCGCCGCCGAAGCGGCGGCTGAGTCACGCGGCCACACCCCTGCGCAGAGACTGGGTCACGCAGTAGTCCCACGTGGTCGGACCCTCAACCTTCCACCGACGCGCCTATCCTTTGCCTCGACCAATCCTCCTGCGCACCACCGTGCTCTGGGTCACCTGCGCAGTCGCCGACATCACCGCCAATGCCAATCCGACCCACAGAAGGTACGATCCCCATCTTCCCAACCAAAGTGCAGGCGAACCGGTGAACAGCGCCGCCAGCAACAACAGACCTACTCCTACGCTCTGAACCCACATTTTTATCTTGCCGAAGGCGTTCGACTTCGCCATGAGCCCCACGCGTCGCTGCGTTATTTTTGCCGCAATCAACGCCACCAGCTCCACTACGATCAATACCACGACAATTTTGACCACCAGATACGACCATCCCACACAGAGCAGCATCACACCAACCAGAAGTTTGTCGGCCAATGGATCCAGAAACAGTCCCAGATCGGTGATAGGGCCACGAAGGCGGGCCAGAGCCCCGTCCACCAAATCGAGCAAAGCAGCCACGGCGAACACAACTACGGCCACCCAGATAGGACCGGTCAGATAAAATGCCGCAGCCACGGGACAGAGAATGAGACGGGCAATGGTTATTTGATTGGGTGTGACCCAGTCGGGGATAGCCCACAGCAGAGCGCGCTCGACCAAACCATCAAATGGCGAATCAAACGACATGGTTATACATTAATCCATCTTTACAGAGCTTCACTAGACAATCATCGCACAAAGTTGAGACGTGATGAACCTGCGTGGAAAGAAGAAATACCAAGACGAAAAAGTCCCGCTCCGGCGGGACATCAGTCAAGTGCGGGCAGAAGGATTCGAACCTTCGACCTTGGGATTAAGAGTCCCCTGCTCTACCAGCTAAGCTATGCCCGCACGGGCAGAAGTGGATAATACCAGACCCCTCCCCCTCATCGTCAACAGCCGCAACTCATGAAACACTATGCACCGAGGTTGACCGTCGCAGGATGCTAAACTGAACCGGTCATGGCTACTCGTACACCCAAACTCATGACAGTGGAGGACGCCGCCGAGCTCATCCGGGACGGCGACACCATCGGTATCGGTGGCTTCATAACCACCAACAAACCTTGCGCTCTCATTCGCCGTCTCACCAGACTCCGATGCAAGCACCTCACAGTCGTCGCCGCGCCATCTGGACCTGAACTGGACCTGATGCTCGCCAACGATATGATTGATCGTCTCATAACTCCTTACTGTGGAGCCGAAGCCGTCTCCCCCATCCTCCCCTTCTTCCAGAAGTGGGCGGGGCGCAGGTTTCAGGTGGATGAGGTGGACAATGGAACGTTGATCGCCATGTTGAAGGCCCAGATCCAACGTGTGCCTTTTCTCCCGGTCAACGTGGTGGGCACATCTATCCCAGACCTTAACCCCCGAGTCAAGGTAATAGACGATCCTTTCGGTGGACCACCCATAGCGGTAGTGAAACCTATTGAGATAGACGTGGCCATCATCCACGCCACGCGGGCCGACCGTTGGGGCAACGTACAGCATTTCGGACCTCTCTTCATAGATCACCTGTTCGCGCAGGCCGCCAAGAAGGTCATCGTAACGGTGGAGCGCTTGGTACCTAACGCCACCATTCGCGGCAACGCACTCCTCACGTCTCTCCCCTCCGCCTTCGTCGACGTAATCGTGGAGGCCCCTTACGGTGCGCACCCCGGTGGATCTCACAATTTCTATCGCCTCGATACAGAGCGTCTACGCATGTTCGTCGACGGAGCCAAAGCCTACTTCGCCGGCAATCCGGAGCCCTGGAACTCATATATGGAACTGTTCGTGGACGGTCCGGCCACACACGGCGAATACTGCGAAATGGTTGGCATGAGCAACATGTTCAAACTCAGCCTGGAACGTCTGGACGAGGAATCCTGATATGGCATTAGCAAACGTTCCCGAGAGTCTGTTGGAAGCCCCTCCGTATCCCATGGAACTCATGGCGTACTTCATTGCGCAACAGATGCGCAACGGCGACTACGTGGCTCTGGGGACCAACCTACCCGTTTCTACCGCCGGAGTACTGCTCGCGCATCTTACGCGTTGCCCGGACATCAAGATCAGTGCTCTCTCGTATTTCATGCACCTGGCCCGCGTGGAGCGCTTCCATGACCTGGGCCAAGTAGCCAGTCCGCGACTGAGTCGCTGGGCCGAGTCCATATGGAGTCTCGACGCCCTGCTCGACGCTGTACCCCGCATGGATTGGAGTTTTACGGGTGCCTTGCAGATAGACAAATTCGGTAACACCAACCTCATCGGCGTAGGGGACGACCCCACAAATCTGAAGTTCCGCGGACCCGGTAGTGTGGGCAGCAGCACCGTAGCCGCTATCTGTCGTAACTACATGATCCATGTAGGAAGTCATGCCCCGCGTGTGCTCGTAGAGCGTTGCGACTTCCGGTCCGCCGTAGGATTCGGTGAAGGCGGGGACCACCGCCAGAGACTGGGACTTCCGGGGGGCGGCCCCAAGTTCGTGATCACACCCAAAGCCATCATGGACTTCGAGCCCGAATCCAAACACATGCGTCTCAAACACCTGCTGCCTGGTGTCACGCTCGATGAGGTGGTAAACAATACCGGTTTCGAACTCATGATCCCCGAGATAATTGAAGAGATAGATCTACCTTCTCGCAAGGAACTGGGCATTCTCCGCGCGCGCATTGACGTACAGGGAGTGCTCAGGCGTTAGACACCGCAGAGTCGACTCACAGCAGCCCACTCACCGCAAGAATTGCAGAGGGACCGCCCCAGCCGTGGCGGCGGTCCCTCTGCAAAGAGTTTCAGTTTACCGGACGAGGCTTCCGTCAGGCAGAAGGCTGTCGAATTCAGCTCTGTACTTGAGCAACATCGCCTCAATGGGCATGGAAAAAGCGTCTCCCATAGGACAAAGCGTGTTCCCCATGATCGTCTTGCACAGCTGCAGGACGTTTTCCAAGTCTTCCGAACTACCTTTACCATCAACCACGCGTTTAAGCATCTGCTTGATGGTAGTGGATCCCTGACGACACGGAGTGCACTGGCCACACGACTCGTGGGCATAGAACTCTATGGTTCTGAGTGCGATCTCCGGGATCTCCACCGTGTCGTTCATGACTATGATTCCGCCCGATCCAAGGCCGGTGCCGTATTCAGCACACGTATCGTAGTCCATTGTGAGATCGCGACACTCGTCGGCCGTTAGGATCTGCGTTGACAGACCGCCAACGATTACAGCCTTGAGATTGCCGACAACGCCGCCTGCAGCTTCCAATATCTTGGCAAGCGGAACACCGAGCGGAAACTCGTACACTCCCGGCTTATTCACATGCCCGGATACACCGAAGAGCTTGGGGCCGGTATTATTGGGTGTGCCTATCTGACTGAAGGCCTCGGCTCCCTCCAGCACTATATACGGCACACAGGCCAGGGTCTCTACGTTGTTGACTATAGTGGGGCAGCCAAAGACACCCGATGCCGCCGGATACGGTGGCCGCAGACGAGGATTGCCACGCTTGCCTTCGAGCGACTCGATGAGGGCGGTCTCCTCACCGCACACGTACGCGCCGGCACCCCGCACCACGCGGACGTCAAACTCCACGCCGCGGCCCAGGATGTTGTTCCCCAACTTGCCGGCCTCTCGCGCCTCGGCAACAGCCCGTTCCAGGATATCGGCGATCCAGGCAAACTCGCCCCGGATGTAGATATAACCCTGTTTGGCGCCGACCGCGTAGCCACTCACCGCCATGCCCTCGAGGAGCAGGTGCGGATCGAACTCCATAATCTGGCGATCCTTGAACGTTCCCGGCTCACCCTCGTCTGCATTGCAAACCAGGTAGACCGGCTTGGTGGAACCCTTGGGTAGGAAACTCCACTTGACTCCCGCGGGAAAACCGGCACCGCCGCGTCCCCGCAGCCCGGAGTCTTTGACCATCTGCACAATCTCGGCCGGCGACAGCGTGAGGGCCTTCTCCAGCGCCTGGTAACCACCGTCGGCCACGTATCCAGCCAGCGCAGTGGAGTCCGGCTTGCCACGGCGGGCCAACAGGATATTGCACTCCGTACCCCAGTTGCCCTCTGTTTTCCAGTCGGGCATCACGCCCTGCTTGAGGCTCGTGAGCAATTCGTCGAACCGTTCGGCGGTCATTTTCTCGTAGTAACGGTCATTGACCTGAAGCACCGGACAGGTACCGCACGCTCCCAGGTCTTCAACAGTTGAAAGCGTGAAGAGCCCATCAGGCGTAGTCTCGCCTGCACTTATCCCAAGAGCCTGCTCTATATGGGCGAGCAGATCGAGGGCTCCAACCAGCTTGGCAGAGATGTTGGTATCGAGCTGCAGGTGGTATTTGCCCACCGGCTCGAGGTTGAGCATAGTGTAGTAACTAACGGTGGCATACACCGTTCCAAGCGGCACATCGAGCAGCCTCGCCACGTCCGAGAGATCCTCGGTAGTAAGGCGGCCTCCCTCGGCCTCCTGCACCATCTGCAGAGCAGATAGCAAGGCCGCCTGGGGGGTCGGATACGTGGCCGCCAGATCCAAGATCTGCGCTCGCACGTCTGGTTTCATATCAGAAGACCTCCGGATAGCCGACGTCCACAAACATAGTCTCAAGCCGCGTCTTGTGGCCCAGCTCCATGCGGGCCAAGTTCTCGAACATGGCACTCAGCGTGGCGTCGGTCGCCGACTGCGCAAGCCCGCGGTAGAACTCCACCGACTCCTGTTCTCTCTTCATCGCCAGCGCCAGGGCGTCCGCCGGCTTCATATCGACGGACAGGGTCGGCTCTCCTGTTGCCTCAGCCACTTTGTAGTCTGCCGGCACTGGGAGCTTAGTGACAATCTGATCGTCTTTTACAGCGGCCTGCAGGAACGCCTTGTGGGCCAGCTCGTCTTGAGAGAGCTGGCTGAAGATCTCCTTGACGGCCGGGTTGGTCATGCGTTCGGCTACGTCGGCGTAGAACTGGAACGCCTCCTCTTCCCTGCCGATGGCCGCTTCAAGTATGCTCTTGATATCGGTCATAGCCATGGTCGCTTCCTTTCACGGAACGGACGTTTCTCAGGGTCGAGCCTGACGACAGAGATCCTTCATGAGTTCCTCGGCATCCGCAACCTTCTCCACGCGAATGGCACACACCTTATACTCAGCCGTCTCGGTGACAGGATCGTATGCGTCGATAGTGAGTACGTTGCCGCAGGCCTCCTCAAAGTGGAACGCCGTCCAGCAGAAACCGGGGGTGGCCCGCTCGTTGACCCAAGCACGAAGTGTAATCTCGCCGCGCCGACTGCTCGCCTTAACCAGGTCACCACTCTTGATGCCGAGAGGTTCCGCATCGGCGGCGTTCATCTCAAGCAGCTCTTCGGGGAAGAGTGCCTCAAGTCCAACCGAGTTCCGAGTCTGAGTACCCGAGTGATAGTGCCAGAGTCTCCGTCCCGTCGACAGGATGAGTGGATACTCTTCATCCGGCACCTCTGCAGGAGGTATCCAATCGGTCTTGGCGAACAGTCCCTTGCCACGAGTGAAATTGCCGTCCTTGTGCAGGAACGTAGTGCCGGGATGTTCCAACGTGGGGCACGGCCACTGCAGGCCTATGTTCTCGATACGCTCCCAAGTGATACCGGCATAGCTGGTAGCGGTACGACGCATGTCTTCCCAGACGGCTTCCGCCGACGTGAACCCAAGGTCATATCCCAGTCGCATACCGAGTTCTTGGAGCACCCACCAGCTCGGACGGCATCCATCGGCAGCTTTCACTGCAGCGCGCACGCGCTGTACACGTCGTTCGGTGTTACTGAAGGTCCCCTCTTCCTCGCCCCAGCCGTAGTCGGGGAACACCACGTCGGCATATTGGGTGGTGAGGGTGGGGAAGATATCGCACACGATAAGGAACTCGAGAGCTTCGATTTCCTCAATAGTGTGCGCCATGTTGGGTTCAGTGTGAACCGGGTTGTCACCAATGCAGTACAGAATCTTGGTGCCGCCGTCGCGGGCCTTGCGCAGCATAGTGGGCTTCTTGTATCCAACGCGGTCCGACAGGCCGGTCACTCCCCAGGAGTGCTCCATCTTAGCAATCACGTTGGGATCGGTGACCGCCTGGTAGTTGTGGAACACGTTGGGCAGGGCGCCCATGTCGCAGGCTCCCTGCACGTTGTTCTGCCCGCGCAGCGGGTTGAGGCCGGCGGAAGGCTTACCCAGGTTGCCCAACACCATCTGCAGGTTGGCCAGTGTCATCACGTTGTCCGTGCCGCAGATGTGTTCAGTGATGCCCAGCGTGTAGCAAACACTGGCGGACTTGGCCGTGCCCAGAAGCCGAGCGATCTCCTTCATACGCTCAACCGGCACTCCGCAAATTTCACTGGCACGTTCTACCGGATAGTCGGCCACCCAGGCGCGAATGTCATCCGGGTTCTCGGTGTGTTCTCTCAAGAACTCCTCGTCCGCCCAGCCGTTCTTGAAGATCTCGTTGATGAGACCGTTGATGTAGGCGATGTCGGAGCCGGAGTTGATCCGTACGAAGTGGTCGGCCCAACGGCAGAGATCGGTCCGCCGCGGGTCGTTAACGATCAAGGTGGCGCCCTTCTTAGCCCCGCGCTTCACGAAGTAGGAGATGACCGGATGCGCCTCGGTCATATTGGACCCGATGACGAAGATCAGATCGGCATCTTCCAGCTCAGCGATGCTGTTGGTCATCGCGCCGGAGCCAAAGCTTGTCGCCAGACCGGCGACAGTAGGAGCGTGTCAGGTACGGGCGCAGTGGTCTACATTGTTTGTTTTGATCACCGCTCTCGTGAACTTAGATATGGCATAGTTGCTCTCGTTAGTGGTACGCCCGGAGCCGAAGGCAGAGAAGACATCAGGCCCGTGCTCCTCTACGATTTTCTTAATGCGTTCGGCCGTGAAGTCCAGCGCCTCTTCCCACGATACGGGCTCGAGTTCGCCGTTCTTCCGGATCAAAGGCTGAGTTAGGCGATTCGGGCTGGAGGGGAACTCATACCCGAAACGACCCTTGACGCACAGCATACCGTCGTTGGGCACGACCTCCCGGCCGGTGACCCGCACAATGCGGTTGGCGTTGGTGTCCACATGGAGTGTGAGCTGACAACCCACTCCGCAGTACGGGCAGGTAGTGTCGACGGTCTCCAACTCCCAGGAGCGACCTTGCCCGATGGCCTTCTTCTCGATGAAGGCACCAACCGGGCAGAGCTGAACACATTCGCCACACTGCACGCACGTGGACTCGGCCATGGGTACGTCGAGGTCGCAGACTATCCTGGAGTCGAAGCCGCGCTGCCCCATACCCAAGACTTCGTTGACCACTACGTTGTTGCACGCAGCAACGCAAATCCCGCACTGGATGCACTTGCGACGATCATTAACGATCATCTCGCTGCTATCGTCTATTTCTACTTCGGGCCCGATAATTGTGAACGCTGGTATCTCGATACCGAGGTCATACGCGGCATCCTGTAGCTCACAACGACCGTTTTGTTCGCACGAGAGGCAGTTGTGCTCACCATTAGCAAGCAAGAGGTTCACAACCGACCTGCGCACCTCCAAGACGGCTTCGGTGTTGGTGTAGACCACCATGCCGTCCTTGGCCTCGAGGTTGCAGGATGTTGGCAACCCGGCCTGACCTTCCACCTCTACAATACACACCCGGCAGCGACCGGCCGGACCGGTCTTGCGGTGATAGCAGAGGGCTGGGATCTTAATGCCGTTCTCGCGGGCCACCTCGAGAACCGTCTGCCCCGATTGGAAAGGGTACGCAACCCCATCCAGGGTGAGATGTCCGGACACTGACATATCTCCTTTCGCTGTCCAAGGCACGCTCCAGAACGGAGACCTTTAGCTGCTGAGTAACGCGCCGACCTCGCTCAGTCTATCAAACAGACTATGGTTCTCATACACCCTGCTGTTCTTCGCGTACAATCAATTCATGATGGCTCTCGCTTCAACCGTCCACCTCTCATTCGCCACCAGAAATGAACACGTCCCACCAAGCGTCCATCCCTGGTCAACAAGTAAGTGAAAGGATGACGAGATGACGCAATCCACGATAGCGGAAGCTCGGGCCCGTGTCGCCTCCCTCTTTGAGCAGTCGACCCTTTCCTCGGGCGTCTACGCCGGACGATGGATCGAGTCGAAGGGGAGGGATGTATCAACCTGTATTTCGCCCATAGATGGGGAGATTATCGGCTCAGTTTCCTTGGCCCACACCGTCGACTACGAGGAAGTTCTTGAGTCTGCCCGCTGCTCTGCACAAGCCTGGTCTGAGATCCCGGCTCCCGTTCGAGGATATGCAGTTTTGCAGGTGGCTGAGGAGCTGGAACGGCACAAGAAGGATCTGGGGCTTCTGGTATCGCTCGAGGTGGGCAAGACCGTTGGAGAGGGTCAGGGAGAGATCCAAGAGATGATCGACATCGGCCGTTTTGCGGCCGGCCTTTCCCGCCAACTCTACGGGTTGACCATGCCAAGCGAGCGTACCGCTCACCGCCTGCAGGAACAATGGCATCCACTCGGACCCATTGGCGTGATCACGGCCTTCAACTTCCCTTCCGCCGTTTGGTCTTGGAATGCGTTCATCGCCGCCGTGGTGGGCGACGTAACAATCTGGAAACCCTCCTCCGACGCGCCTCTCACAGCCATTGCCGTCACTCGCCTGGCCAACGATGTACTCTCCAGCCTTGGGCATCCTCCCGTCTTTCTTCTTCTCTGCGGAAACGGCCGAACCGTGGGCGAACGCCTACTCGATGATCGCCGGTTGCCACTCATATCCTTCACAGGATCCGTATCTACCGGAAGACACGTGGCCACACGAGTGGCTTCCCGTTTAGGCAGAAGCCTGCTCGAGCTCGGCGGAAACAATGCAGCCGTGGTCAGCGAGAAGGCCGACATGGAGATGGGGCTTCGCGCCGTTGCCTTCGGTGCATTGGCCACGTCGGGGCAACGTTGTACCTCCACCCGCAGACTGATCGTGCAGGAGAGTATATATCGCGTCTTCCTCGACAAACTCACCCGCCTATATTCTACAGTGGGCGTGGGCAATCCTCTGGAAGCCAACGTTCTCGTGGGGCCGCTAATCAACCGCGCAGCCGTGGACGGTTATCTAGCGGCCATCGAGGAGGCCCAGAAGCAGGGCGGACGACTGCTATGCGGAGGCAGGGAGAAGGATATCACTCAGCTACCGGGGGGCTTCTATGTAGAGCCCACCATTATCGAAGCCGAGTCGGATATGCCCATCCTCCAGCAGGAGACTTTCGCCCCCATTCTCTACGCGCTGCGCTACTCGGCGTTCGACGAGGCGGTAGCCATCCACAACAGCGTACCCCAGGGCCTGTCGTCGGCCATTTTCACCACGGACCTCCGCGAGGCTGAGCAGTTCCTGGCGGCGAGTGGGTCCGACTGCGGCCTGGTGAACGTAAACACCGGAACCGCAGGTGCAGAGATTGGGGGCGCTTTTGGCGGAGAGAAGGACACCGGCGGAGGACGCGAATCAGGAAGCGATGCGTGGAAGGCATACGCGCGCCGCCAGACGGCTTGTGTCAACTACGGCCGGGCGCTTCCTCTCGCGCAGGGAGTGCGCTTCGATATAGACTAAGACATGCCATAGTCATTCTTGTTGAAGAGAGGCGGGCGGCGGCGTGTTGCACACGCCGCCGCCCGCACCATCTCTCTTAGAGTCTCGTTTACTCTGCCGTGTTGATCCAGTCTGTCAACGCGCTGAGTATTCCATCCCGCAACTCAACAACGAAAGCCCAAGGCTGCGCATGGTGGTTGGACGGAGACAGCGAGACCGGAGGCATGATGCCGCCACTTGACCAGTTGTCCAATCCCTCCATGGCATCGATGAACCGCTCCCGGTTGACGTTGGGCCCGGCCGCTTCCAGACCGGCCAGAATCAACTTGCCGTAGACATATCCATAGAGGCTGTAGTTATTGACAACTTTGCCGGGATGATATTCCTCCATAACTTCCCGGAATGCAACAATACCCGGCTCCTGGCTTGTGGCAGCGTCGGGATAAAAGGAGAGACCGATAGTACCCTCGCCATATCCACCCGGCACATCGAGCGTATCAGCATCTGTGAGCGGGCCCGTCGAAACCAGCTGCACATCGTCCCAACCTATGGCCCCCTTCTCCTCCAGTAACTTCTGTGCCTGCTCCACATATAGGGCCATGATCACAGCTTCCGCCCCGGAATCGCGGAGTGCGGTTACCTCAGTGGCCAGAGTAGTCGGGTTCATGTCCTCTATCGCCTGTTCCGCGGAAACTTCATAACCTAAAGTCTCACTCTCGGCTCGGAGGGCGTCTCGGAACAGATAGCCGTAGGCATTATCGGCATAGGCTATGGCCAGGCGCTGATAGCCAAGCTCATTGATCAGATATTTCAACATGTACCGGCATTCGTCCTCGTAGTAAGGGAAAGAGGGGAAAACATAGCGCAGTCCGTGAATGGCACCGGCCCCGGTATGCGGAAATAGATAAGGTATCTGTTTTTCTTGCACATAGGGAGCCAATGCCAGTGCGAGCGGCATGCCACCGAAGTTGACTATACCGAACACTTGATCTTCCTCGATGAGTTTCTTCGCATTGGCAACTTTGTCGGCCGTTGTCACCGCGCCCGGGTAGGAGATGAACTTGACTTCGCGGCCGTGCACGCCGCCATTGTCACTGGCTTCCTGGAATGCGAGTTGGAAGCCCAAGTCCTCTTCGTCTCCCGAGAAACTGCCGGTGGCTCCACCCATACCCACAGTAATGGAATCGGCCGTGAGTCCATTTGCAGTAGCCTGCTGTGTACCCCTCACCAGAAGCGCCGCCCCTTGGATACGCAGGAGACCCGCGTGAGGTGTGAGGAGACCATCCGTAGACCCCCGCATAATCTTCCAATCGACCGCGAAACTGACTTCTTCCTTCAATGACGCACTCACCTGAGCACCGTCGCCAAATCTGTCGAGCAGTGCGTCGATCTCGGTCGCAGTGAAGTACGTTGGAAGATCATAACCATCTGTTCCGGCCATCCAGCGGGCAATGATGGCCGCTGCCTGCTCTCTGGTGAGCGGGCCAAAGGGATCGAACTGATTATCGCCCTTGCCGTTCACAAGGCCTGCTGCAGTTCCCGTCTCAATGTACTCATAGAAGACGTTGTCCTCGGGGACATCCACATAGGACGGGATTTCGGGATTTGCAGACGGAACGCCCCAAGCTTCAACGGCCATCTTAATAAACTGACCCCGAGACATCGAGTCATAGGGCTTCCAGGTTCCATCGGGGTAACCCTGCGACATTCCCTCAAGATCAGCCTGTGTCAGACCATAAGCTTCCAGATCATCGGTTCCTACGTCCGTCCAAGCCAAAGCCACACCGGCAGGCAATAACAACAGCACCAGCGACGCGATGACGGTGAGAACCCATTTGCGGGCAGACAGATGCATAAGATCTTCTCCTTCAGGTGCTTGTCCTGCATGCTTTTCCTGCACGTCTTCGGCCCCACGAGCACGCGATAATTGGAACAAAGAGACCCCCTTTCACGGTTACGATGCCTTCAATGGACAGATTCCATTGGCAGACGTGGGGCTATATGGGAAGCACATACATCGCGCACTCCCCCCAGAGCGCTCTGCGATTACTTTTTAAGGTTAGCTGTGCATACCGGTGACGTCAATGGCCTGTGGAGGAAGCGGGAGCTGGCGGCAAACCAACGATACCCTACCCCGGTCGTTCGCCTTGCTCGTCGCCTGGCAAGACCTGTCTTTCTAGCCACCGCATCCATGTCAGCACGCGCTTCGACACGTCAAGACGGCTACGCTACCCGGTACGCATGCTGAGAGGGCGCCTCGTCAAAAAAGTCCGAGCTGCTTGTTGCGGTGTTGACGAGGTGCTGCACTCGGGTCGCTCCAACCAAGTAGTGAAGCAGAGAGAGAGGATCATGAGAGGATCTTCGTTGTTGGAGACAGCAATAAGAGCGCAACCTGCCCTAGTTGTAGGCCTACTCGAGCGCGCGCCACGCTTCACGGTTGCCCTCGGCGTAGTCGCCGACCATCATCCCATATGCGTCGATGACGATCGCATCGAAGTCGCGCGGCTGGTCGGTGGCGGATCCGTACGTCAATCGAGGTTTTTTGAGACGAGCCATTCGGCTGCAATGGTGGCTGCGGGGAGTTGCTCGTTCACGCTGCGCTGGTTGAGCGAGATGAGACCTTCGGGAGTGAGGGATGCGCTGACTGCGTTGATGATGCCCGCGGCCCGCTCGTCGATATTATCGCTGGCGAGGGGGACGATGTGAGAAGCGAGGAACAGTCCCTTGGTGTCTTCCAGGGAGACCAGTTTGTTCTCGGCGATCGACGGGTCGGCAGTATAGATGATGGCGAGTTGGATGTCGTTGTCATACAGCGCCTTGACAGTCAACGGGCCGCCGCCGTCTTGATCCTCATCCTGTTTTTGTTCCGTATACGTCCCCGACCACCGCGGCCCCACTCCTCACAAACCCATTTCCCTCATTCATCTCAGGATGGTAAGTAGAAGCGGAGACTGCCGCCTGCGTTTCATTCGTGCCGCTGGACTCGGAAGCAATCGCAGGTCCACAGAATAAGAGCGGGGAGGTCCGCCGGACCTCCCCGCGACACGCCTAGTTATTCGTCAACGGATCTGTCAATCGGGCCACAAACCGAGGTAAGGCGGCCCGCCTGGTATCCCCCCCCCTCCAAACGGCAGTCGCCTGTCATCGCTCTCCGGTTCATAGAAGACCGTGAAATTCACCTCTTCGTCAACCTCGTCGAAGATGCCTGATATTGCCACCAACTTGTAGTTGGTCATAGTGGCCTGAACGAGGACCTTGGTTCCCAAAGGCACTCCGGTCATGTCAATGGTGAAGTTGCCGTTACCATCGGTGTAGTCGTGTCCCAACTCAACGTTGCCGGGATCTGTGATTACCGTGACGTAGGCACCCTCCAGCCTTCCGCCAACACTACCTTCAACGAACCCAAACAACTTCTGCGGCGTGGGCGGTTTGTTCCAGGTCACCTCGTTGTCTATGGAGGTGGAAGGAGTATTCACGTTGCCGGCCGCGTCCTGCGCCACTCCGGCCCCGATGGCGGCGATCACCGTGCCCGAGGTAGTCATGCCCGATACGGCCACATTGTAGGTGGTGCCCGATCCGGTGACCGTGGCCGTGGTGGCTCCGGCCGTGCCGGAGAGGGTCACATCACCGGTGGCAAAGCCGGTCACAGGTTTGCTGAACACCACCGTGAAGTCGA
>JAAYZX010000071.1 GCA_012514635.1 Actinomycetota bacterium | reverse complement strand
GGGGAGGGAGCTACAGCGGGAACTTTGAGCCTCCTCACGGTGCCGGACCGCCGCCGCTCAAGCGGCGGCGGTCCGGCGTATGGCGCTGCTGCTCTTCTCAGTGGATGATCCTGCCCGTGACTGCGTCGATATCAAGCTCCACCAGACGCCCATTGGCAGTGAGGATCTCAATCTCCCACACGAGACGTCCTTGTTCCCAATCGAGCTCAGCCTCCTCGATAGTACCGGGAGTTGCAGCTAGGGCTATGGCTATAGCCTCGCGGATATCGATTTTTGGAGCAGAATCTTTGGCGTACCAGGGAAGGTTTTCCGACTCCCGCTTGAGGATGTCGCCCGTGGTTGTCTCAATTTTGAGCTCAATCCCGCGGCCGCTTGGGTCACGGACAACGACTTCCCATACCGCCTGCCCGTGGTGAGTCTCGCGCTCTACCTCAATTACAGCTCCACCCGGCACAGCAGCAAGTGCCACGCCCACTGCTGCCTGAGCATCAAGCGGGTCACCACTCGGCGGGATGTTGGGGTCCGGGGGAGTGGTGACACTATCCGCCGCAGCTTTTATCCGCAGCACCAAGGCAGCTGCTTGGGCTCGATTGAGCGTGGAGAGGGGGCTCAGGCGCCCAGCTGAGCCTTGCACCACGCGGTGGTAGATGAGATAGGCGGTTGCGGGCTGGTGTTCCCTGTCCACTTGGCCGGCATCGAGAAACTTGTTCACGTGTTGAGATCCCTTAGCGGCATACCACTTTTCGAGCGACGCGTAGTTATGCCCACCTATACCGTGAATAGCTCCGATGGCTTCTATTTCCAGACCGGATAGATATCTACCCAGGATGCTATTGGCCTGTTGGCGGGAGATGTTGTTACCGGGTCCAAATTCCATCCCGTCGGCCACCGGATAGCCTTTGATGAGTCCATTAGCGTAAGCGCCCTCAATGTAGCGGAAGAAGGTGTGCGTGATAGGTACGTCTTGGAAGGTGGCCATCGTTGGGTTGAGGGTGTCGATATCCAGTCCGTTCAGTGCCATCTTGGCGAACTGTCCCCGGGTGACGGGGTCGTTGGGTCCAAAGAGGCCGTTGTCGTAGCCGTCGGCCACCGTACTCACTTGGGCTTCGGTCACCCCATAGTTATCGATCCACCAGGTATTGGGAGCATCGAGCCATGGAGGGGCAGCCGAAGCCGCGGCCGCCACGGTCAGAGCTAATACCACGGCCATGATGGCCACGACTGCGGCTTTAGCTCTGGGAGAGTGGAGCTTCATCTCTTACTCCTTTATTATTGCTTCTTGGGCGGAATAGAGCGAGGCTGTATGGGTTGTATGCAACGATGATAGCCGACCCTGGACATTGCTGTGCGGCCTCACGCGGCGCTGCTCGGCGCCGCGCGGCTCAGATCAGACCCAGCTTTTTTCCGATCCGCCCCGTGATATCGAGGACGCGGTCCAGTTGCTCGGTGGTGTGTGTCGCCATGTAGCTGGTGCGTAGCATCTGTCGCCCCGGGGATACGGCCGGAGAGATGACGGGGTTGACGAAAACTCCATTATCGAAGAGCATCCGCCAGGCCGCGAAAGTTGTTTGGTCGTCCCCCACAAGAATGGGTACGATGGGAGTGACCGAGTTGCCGATATTGAAACCTAGTTCTCTCAGTCCGGTCCGCATGTAGTCGCCGTTGGCGATCACGCGATCCACCAGTTCCGGCTCCTCTTCCAGCACGTGCAGGGCCGCAAGGGCCGAGGCCGTATTGGCGGGCGTGGGGCTGGCGCTGAAGATCAACGCGCGCGCGTGGTGCTTTATGTAGCTTATGACGTCTTCGTCGCCGGCCACGAAGCCGCCGAGCGACGCCAGCGACTTACTGAAGGTGGACATGATGAGATCCACTTCATCAGCGAGGCCGAAATGCGCGGCGGTGCCCCGGCCGCGCCCCGTGACGCCAATACCGTGAGCATCATCGACCATGAAGCGCGCACCATACGTGCGACAGACCTCGAGTAGCGCAGGCAGGTCGGCCAGATCTCCCTCCATACTGAACACGCCGTCCACAATCACCAATCGGCCGGCATTCTCGGGGACACGTCGCAACACGCGCTCCAAGTCGTCGACATTGTTGTGCCGGTATCGGAGCATGCGTCCATATCCAAGTCTGGCGCCATCGACGATGCTGGCGTGGTCCTCTCTGTCCAAAATCACAACGTCGGCTCGTGTGGCCAGGGAGGAGATGGTTCCCAGATTGGTCTGCATGCCGGTGGAGAACACCAATGCTGCGGGTTTGCCGACGTAGCGTGCCAGCTCCCGCTCCAGTTGTTCGTGCATCTCGAGCGTACCGTTGAGAAAGCGCGAGCCCGTACAGCTGGTTCCGAAACGCGCCAACGCGTCCTGTGCCGCCTCTATGACTTTGGGATGGTTGGTAAGTCCGAGGTAGTTGTTGGAGCCGCACATTACAAGTCGACGACCCTGGTAGACGACCTCGGTGCCTTCGCTTTCCGCCAAGGGTATGAAGTAGGGATAATAACCCGCGGCGATGGCCTCTTTGGCCGTGGTGTATTCGAAGCACTTCCGGAAGATGTCCATGTGATTGCTCACAATACAGGCTGCGGGCTATCGCTGCCAAGCTCTTCAGGTTCGACGGCTCGGAGGTTGCGACGTATACGTCGACTACGAATCCACATCCAGAGAGTACGCAGTCCCTCTCCGGCGACGAGCGCAGTGAGCCCAACCGGCAGGCCGACCAGCGTTCCCCGGACCACTCCCGCCACCAATACGGCTACCGCCGCCACCAGGAATATAATCACCGCTTCGGTGATGGCTCGGGTGCGACGGCTGAACAGAATGGTGCCTTGAAAATAGCTCTGCGCCACCGCGAAAAGGGGCAAAGGTGCAATCAACCAAAGATAGCGCTTCATCAGCGCTACCAGAGGGGGCGACAGGCCCACCATGGTCCCATACCAGAGGCTCTGCAGCGGAGGTGCGGCCAATAGTAGGAACACGCCCAGTGACAGCCCGGCGATAAGCACCCCAAAACGTCGCAGAACAAAGATGGCTCCCGGTCGTTCTATGACCGCAATTACCACTTCCGAGAACCCTACGCCGAAGCTGCGCACAATGAAGCTGATGGCGCCCACTACGGGCCATACGGCCAACGAGTGGATGGCTTCGGGCATGCGGCTGAGCGCAGCGCTGACGAGGGGATTACCGAGGAACAGCAGCACCGAAGTCAAGGAAAGCGGGATGTAGAAGTTCAGCATTGCTTTGGTGGTCAGAGGATGGCGGGTCGGTGGCGCCTTGCATAGGTCTTGTCGTATGACGGGGCGCACCTTGAAGCCGGCATACACGGCTTCCGCTACTACTCCCAGAGTCAGGGTGGCGGCGGCCACAGCCGCCCCCGAGATTGAGCCGATGGCGAAGGCAATTCCCAGTATCGTCAGTTCGGTGCTCAGACGAATGACGGTGCCGGTGCCCACGCTGAGCGAATAGCCGAAGCGGATGAGTACTCCCTGGTTGAATCTTCTGTAGGCGATCGCCCATGTCCAGGGGACGGTTAGCATGAGCCCCACGCGGGCGGGTTCCACGATCTGCTCCGGCGCGCCGATGAGCCCTTCTGCCACCAAATAGTAAATCGGTGTGAATGCCACCACGGTATGTGCCAGCGTCAGGCAACCACTGACGATGTGCATGAAGGATCTCAGCAGTTTGTAGGATTGGATGTCTCTACTCAGGGCGGTCGAAGCTGAGAGCAACATGATGATGGGGGCTTCGATGATGAAGCACAGTGGGAGGATGAGTCCTCCGTAAGCCGCGAGACTGATCTCGGGATGGGCCAGACGGGCCAGGATGGCGCTGATGGCTGGGCCCTCAAACGACATGAGGAGCCAGCTGGCAGCAAGCGGCCACCACATGCGAAACAGCTCCCGCATATTGGGAGCCGGTTTCAGCGCGGGTGGTGCCGCGGCGGATGTCGGGGCCGGCGGGGCTTCAGCCTGCGCCGGCGGAAGTTCTGTTTGTAAAGTGTCGCTCATTTAGCGGCTCTCATGTGGGGGCTCTTTTGTTCACTAGAATCACGCCCACCAGGGAGATGGCTCCTCCCAACAGCGCCACCGCCCGTGGTGTTTCGCTTCTCCAGGCCCACGCAATGAGAACGGCAAGCACCGGAATGAGGTACTGATAGGTGGCCAAGAGC
The DNA here is from genome assembly GCA_012514635.1 of Actinomycetota bacterium. Classification (GTDB taxonomy): domain Bacteria; phylum Actinomycetota; class Thermoleophilia; order RBG-16-64-13; family RBG-16-64-13; genus JAAYZX01. The sequence continues at coordinate 2,193 of JAAYZX010000071.1, read as the reverse complement.
GACGCGGGCGTGCGCGACAGCGCGTAAGCCCAGGTAATGTAGGCTATAGCCCCAGGGAATACTCCCAAGTAAACGACGGTAAGGATGGTGCCGACAGGAGCCACATTAACAGCCTGCGGTAGGCCTGGGAAGAAGACGCAAAGAAGCAGCGTTCCCGCCCAGATGGCATACGTGCTCAGCTGCAGCGGGGAATACCGACTCAACAAGGGTTTTAGCATTACGAAATAGATGGCACCAGAAAGAGCAGATAGGAGCACAAGCATTGCGTGAGGTTCAAAGCCAAAACCTTCGCCCGCGCTAAGGGCAACAAGCGCCGACCCTCCAAAACTGAGGGCGATGCCTAACCAACCTACCAGTCTGAGGCGCTCGCCAAGGAAGGCGGTCGCAAGTAGCGCCGTGAATACAGGGCTACTGGCGATCAGTATGCCTGCGGCTCCGGCAGAGACTCGTACTTCAGCGTAGTTCAGCGCAGTGTGATAAATAGTAATGCCGAACAGACCAATGAGCAGCATGGAGGGGATGTCGCGCAACGCGGGTAGCGGCATGCGACGGATCACTGCAAAGACGAGCAGAGCGGCGGAGGCGGATAGGAAGCGGAGCAGAGCCAGATTGCCCGGTGAGAAAGCCTCCAAGCCTATACGTATGCCCGTGAATGCGGAGCTCCAAAGAGTGAGGGTGACGGCAATAGCGCCTAGGGCGCGTTTATCAACACTCACGACGGTACACTGCGGGAGATCGGACGGATGAGTAGACCACAACATCTACCAGACTACCATGCGCGCGGGTCTTTGGCGGATCTTCTGTGGGCTCCCGAGGCGGCTTGTGGGTCGCTTACCCCTTACAATGGTCTTGAGTTGTTATCTCGAAGAGCTGTGGCGGACGGTGCCACCCTTCGGAGATGTCATTGAACTGAGCGAGGCGGAGGAGATCGGCCTCGAGAGGGGTGCGGTGTTGTGAAGCAGTTGACCGGTATTGAGATTCTCGAAGTGCGGTGGGTACCCACGGAGGGTGTGTGGACGGTCTGGTTTGAGGTGGCGTATCCGGGTGAGACGTACTGCCGTAGTGAAGTGCGTCTGTTCCCCTCGGCGGTTGGCGAGGGAGATGGTGGAATCGAGGGCACGCGCGAGGGATTGCTGGAAAACCGTGTGGCACGGGTGGCACGAGACCACTTGGTGACCGTTTTGCAGGAGGAAGGTCGTCCGGTTTCTGTGGTGATTGGAGTGGATGCGGGCGGGCGCGAAGTGCTGGAGCGGAGCTTTCCTACCTAGCTATCGCACGGATTATCGCGCGGATGGAACCCTCCTGTGCAGCCGTTTCACTTCCACTCCGCGCAGGAGAAAGAGTGCGGCTACCAGCAAGGCCATCAGAGCGGGTAGGGCGTATCGGGCATCTCCTGTAAGTGAGGATATGGCTCCAAAGAGAGGCGGGCCTAAGACCGCCGAGGCCCGGCCGGCCACCGCGAAGAATCCAAAAAACTCGGCTTGGTGCGCCGGCGGAGAGACCATGGTCATCATTGCACGGCTTACCGTGGTGAGCGCGCCTACGCCTACGCCTGCCATGAGACCGATGATGAGAAAATCGGTGAACGTATGCGCAAAGATGCCGTAGCCGAGCAGCACCAGCCACAACCCTATCAGGATGGCGATGGTAGGTTTGGCGCCGATCCGGTCCGCCAGTCGCCCCATAAACAGGGTGCCGGGTGCGGCGGTAATTTGGGAGAGGAGAAAGATCAACACGATCTCCTCCATGGATACGTTTCGGCTGCGTGCGTAGATGGTTACGAACAGGCTCATGGTAGTCACGGCATCGGTATAAAGGAGATAGGTCAACAAGAAGCGGAAAGTATTCCCATAGCGGCGCAGGTGGCGGAGAGTCGCCCACTGGCGGGATAGAGCTCCCGTTATCGATACGCCACCGCGGGACGCGGGGGGCATGCGGTCGCGCACCAATAGGAATGTGGGCAACGAAAACAGAAGGGCAAACGCGGCCACGAAAAGGAAGACGGGGGCCATGCTCTGAGATACGACTCCTTCTTGGGTCCCTCGCAGATAAGGTAGGACGATGCCCATGGCCAACAAGGCACCTACGTAACCCAGGCCATCTCCCAATCCTGATACTGCGCCACGACGATCGACGGGAGCCACTTCCGGGAGGAATGCGTTGTAGAAGACCGTTCCTCCTTGGTATCCAAGC
>JAAYZX010000070.1 GCA_012514635.1 Actinomycetota bacterium | reverse complement strand
TCGTCGGGTTCGCAACCGCCTAAGGTGATCGAGTAGCCAGGATCACCTCATACTATGCACGCGACGCGAACTGATCGAGGTCAGCAGTGGCTGTGCCGCCCAACAAGCCGCTGCAGCCGACGGCGGCGATCGCTTACGGACCGACGTCGCTTGACGCTCGCAGCGTGACCATTATCTCCGGGAGAGTGCTCGCCCGCACCGGCTCCGCTACTCCGTCCAGCCACAGCCACACGGCAACCTCATCCTCCAGGCGGCGCGTCGCCGTGTTGGCGTTGCGGGCCGTCTTCTCATCCGACAGGCCAAGCAGGTAGTCTTTCGTCGTGCCCAGCGCGTTTGCCAGCCGCTGCACCTGCTCCGCCGTGCTCTGCGGCGGAGCGCCCATGCGTGTCTGCCAGATTAAGTCGTAGCTTAAGCCGGAACGGTGCGCTTGTTTTACCATTCCCAATACATACTCCATCAATAACACTACCAACCATTCCAAACGTAAGCGCTCGTTCATGGCGCACATCCGTGGACAACTCCCCCTGGATTGTCTCCGCTTTGCGAGTTCATTCCCGTTTGTGATAACATGTCCCAGGCAAACCATAGCCACGGCAGTCTTATCACGGCCGGGGCACGGCCGCGACAGGGGGCACGCCGTAGAAAGTCACGTTGACGCGGGAGTGCCTCCACGTGAGTGTCAGATACTTCCTGTCACTTGATTCAACCAAAGTTGGGTGTCCTCGACGCAAGGTGCGGGCTCAATGCCTGAAGAACGAAAGGAGCTGAGATATGCCGTACAACGCTGAAGTAAGCCGAGCGAATCCGTCATGCTTCCTCTTCCTCATAGACCAATCGGGGTCCATGTCGGATCCCTTCGGTGGACGCGAATCCAACCGAAGTAAGGCCGATGGCGTCGCAGATGCCATCAATCGTCTCCTCCAAAACCTTGTCATCAAATGCGCGAAAGAAGAAGGCGTCCGCGATTACTACCACGTTGGAGTCCTCGGCTATGGAGCTCACATGGGTCCCGCCTTCACTGGCGCCCTGGCAGGGAAGGAGCTTGTTCCGGTCAGCGAGATTGGGAACATGCCAGCTCGGATAGAGGAGCGGACCAAAAAAGTAGACGATGGGGCGGGTGGGTTGGTTGATCAAACGATCCGGTTCCCCATTTGGTTTGACCCAGTGGCCAACGGGGGCACGCCGATGTGCCAGGCTTTGGATCGAGCCCACAGCATACTCCAGGCATGGCTGGCACAGCATCCTGGATGCTTTCCCCCCATCGTAATAAACATCACGGATGGTGAGGCAACGGACGGTAACCCCAGCGCCGCGGCAGACGCCATCAGAAAACTCAGCAGCCAAGACGGCGGGGTGCTGCTTTTCAACCTCCACCTTTCGTCCCAACGCGCCTCACCCATAGAGTTCCCGGATAATGAGGATGGACTACCGGATCAGTTTGCGCAACTGTTATTTCGGCTATCGAGTCCACTACCTGCCTACATGCGAAACATTGCCCAGCAAGAGGAATATCCAGTCTCGGAAAGCACGCGGGGTTTCGCCTTCAATGCGAATATGGTCGCCGTGATCCGCTTTCTCGACATTGGGACCCGACCCAGTGATCTCCGCTGAGACGGGAGCGCACCGTGCGAGTGTCTGCGCAAGCATTCTGGGTGGTGAAGGCTGGTAACAGCGACTCGGAATATGAGGACGCCTATTGCCCGAAAAAGTCACCGCGTGACCAGGACAAAACTTGTTTTCGGTTCGCGGTGGCAGACGGGGCGACGGAAACCTCCTTTTCTGGGATTTGGGCAAAGCAGCTCGTACGCAGCTTCTGCAACGATCGACTTGACGTCACGTCCATTGGAGGCGGTCTTCGCGACCTACAGCAACGCTGGTCAATGAATGTACGCAGACGGCCATTGCCGTGGTATGCGGAGGAGAAGGTCCGGATTGGCGCCTTTGCTGCCCTTCTTGGTGTCGCCCTGCACGATGATTCGTGCCTCGAAGATCCCCACGAGTGGCGGGCGATAGGCCTCGGGGATAGCTGCTTGGTCCAAATGCGCGGTGAGGAGGTCCTCGTTCGGTTCCCACTCGATAATTCGGCGTCCTTTACCAATCGTCCACATCTTTTGTCCAGCAATCCGGCTTACAACCGCCAGGTGATTGAGCATCTTTGTAGCATCAAAGGCACCTGGGACCACGGTGACGTGTTCTATCTCATGACGGATGCCCTGGCCTGTTGGTTCATGCGAGAAGTGGAGGAGGGGCGAAGACCCTGGAGTATTCTGCGTGACGTAGGGCCCTATGGCGAGATCAAGCCGTTCCGGGAGTGGGTGGGAGAACTGCGTGCGGACAGAGCGATCCGAAACGATGACGTGACTCTCCTGCGCGTCGTCATAGAGTGACGCGAAACGACCATGGCCTGGCCTGCTCCGGAAGACTACTACGAGGCTATCCAGAACCCGAAATTCGCGTTCGCCGACAAGGAGCTGCAACAGGGGCACCCCGAACTCACCTCATACGGCCTGCCGCGTCCCATCTCCGGGAACTTCGCGAGCGTCTACCGGATGCAGTGCGGGCAACGTGACTGGGCGGTCAAGTGCTTCCTTCGGGAGTTCAAGGACCAGCAGCAACGGTATGAGGCCATTGACGAACACCTCGCCAGAGTTCAGCTGCCCTACACGGTCGGATGCACCTTTCTGCACCAGGGCATCAAAGTAAGAGGGCAATGGTATCCCATCCTCAAGATGGAATGGGTTAAGGGCCAGCCCCTCAACGTCTACATCGAAAAGCATCTTGCCAGCCCCGACACTTTGCTTTCCCTGGCAAGTCGCTGGGTCCAGATGGTGAAGGCGCTTCGGCAGGCATCCGTGGCTCACGGAGATCTCCAACACGGCAATGTGCTCGTCGTCCAAGGGGACCTTCGTCTAGTCGACTATGACGGCATGTACGTTCCAGCCCTCTCCGGCAAAGCCAGTCACGAAATCGGCCACCCCCATTACCAACATCCGCGGAGGACCGAGTCCGATTTCGGCCCCGACCTGGACAACTTCTCAGCGTGGGTGATCTATATGTCTCTGATCGCGCTCACCGTTGACCCGCGACTCTGGCAGCAGTTCGGTGGTGATGAGTCCCTCCTCTTCCGCAAGCAGGACTTTGAGCGGCCTCAGGATTCCAGAATTATCCACGCATTGGATATCAGCCCAGACGAGCGCATTCGGTCAGCCTCAGCGTTCTTCAAATCTTTTTTGGACTTAGGACTGCAGCAAACACCTTCCCTCGACGGCCAGATTAGGTTGCCTCTCCCTCCGCCGAAAGGGCTTTCTGTGCCTGGTTCAAGCTGGCTAGACGACCACCTTGAGTCTCGCCGACCCGCAGCGCCGACGGAACACCTCCCAGAAGATCCCGTCGGGGGAGGACAGGATTCATCGTCCTCTGGAGACCCGTCGTGGATCCTCGATTTTCTGGCTCCCGACATTGGCGCGGAAGCCAAGGTTGCTTTCCAGAACTCAGCGCTCCCTGAGCGGCTTATACTGGCCACGTCGACTATCGCGGCTCTTCTGCTTACCTTTGCCACATCTACACTTGGCGTGGGGATGGCTTTGCCGGTGCTTGCGCTACCGATTCTCTTGGCGGCTATGGTCAATGCCATTTTCTGGGTTCGCCGCTACCGCTCGGAGCCCGGCGTTGCGGACCTGGCCAGCCTGACGTCGGAACTGAGGATGATCAGCGACGAGATCGACGCGAGGGTGCGTGACATTGAGGCGGTAGACCAACAGAAGACCCATCATATGAACAGGTACGCCGGTGAGCGGGCACGAATTGCCAAGGCCCAGAAGGCAGTGGAGGCGAACGAGAAAGAAGCTAAAGATGCAAGCCAAAGGGCCCTACGGGTCGTCTTGTCATCTACCAACCGGCGACGACAGGTACTCCGTCGGCAGGAAGCAGAGGCGCTTCAGAAAATCCAAGGAGAGATCGGTGTGAAGGTGGCGGACTTGAGCCGACGGATCGACGCGCTAACCCAGACTGAGGTGTCTGAGCTTGTCAATACACTACGCGCTCAACAGGAACAGTACATGACCACATACCTTCGGCGTTTCACGGTCGAGGACGCCTCTGTCCTGACAATTGGGCCAGTTCTCAAATGGCGCCTGATGTGGGCTGGTTTCAGGACCGCAGCAGATATTGACGTTCACCGCGTACAAAGTGTACAGGGAATCGGTTGGTCGCGCGCAGCATCGCTTGGCGCGTGGAGGGCATCGATCGAGTCGATGGCTCGATCAGGCATGCCCAAATCGCTCTCAAGGACCACTACTGCTTTCATACAGGCGAAGTATCGGACCCAGCGACGCGCACTGGAGGACGAGCGGGATCGCGAGCAACAACGTCAGAGCGTTGCAGAGACTTCAGTCCGTTCGCAGTGTCGAAGTTCCTTGGCATGGTTGGAAAGGGAGGAGATCGCCGCCCGAACAAAGACAGCGGGTGAGATTGATGAAATCCGCGCACGATACGCGCAACAATACCGCTCTTTTCAGGATTATCTGTTAAAGCTGGCGGCTGACTCTGCTCCGAGGCTGCGGGAAATCGATGGCATGATCGCAGAGGCTCGCAAGGAACTCTTCCGTTTGCGATGGGAGCGGGAGAAGCTAAGACGGCAACTAAAGGTGTTTGAGGAGATCCGGTTCCGGAAGTACGTGAAACGAGTGTTCTTCGGTTCGGGGGCAACCTGAGTAGATGACTCCTGTGGTGATATCGGCGGGTGAGCGCGCGTTGGTCATCTTCACTCGCGGCGGGCTGCTCGTCATCGAGGCGAACGGAGACGGGCAAACGGGCAACTGGAAGGTTAGCCGCTACCCCAGAATCGACTGCCTCCTCCTCTACCACCGTACTCCGCCTGGGACGGAGATCTATAAAGGTTCATTCACCGGAGTAACTGCAGCACCGGAAAAAGGCCGGCGAATTGTTAGCTTTACTGGGATGCGGCAGGTCGGCGGGACCGACCTTGCCTGGCCCGAGTTTGCGCGCTGTGGTGCCAACCCGGTTCGATACTTGTCCAGGGTCTAGCAGGGATGGAAAATCCCGGTCGGATCATCCCGCCGGGGTTTTGGCTGTTACGCCCTGAACCTCTGCCCTTCCCAGGTCAACTTCTCGTTGCAGATCTGCGTCACCGCGCAGTCGAACCGCAATTCATCGCGGTTTGTTGACAAACGCGTACTTGACACCACATGCAGCGTATCTATAATCCCGTTAAGTAGTGTTCTGGTTCACGATTGGAACGGCGGCCCATTACTCGCTGCTGCCGTGAACTGCGTCTCGCACTCCCTACCCAGCCAGAGGAGCCATCATGCAAATCCGATCCGCATCTCGCGTACTTGTCCTGCCCTTATTCGCACTCGTCGTGGTGCTTGTGACCTCACTTGCTTGCGGCGGTAGCACCAGCCCAACTTCGACTCCAACTGTCAAGACTGCAACGCCGGAAATGGCCGCCTCCGCGCCGACTAGTGCAACCAAATCCGAGGCGAAAACCGAGGCTGCGCCCACGCAGCAGCCCGTCGAACAGCCTACTGAACAACCAACTGAACAGCCCGCCGTTGCCCCCAAGACTTACCTGGGAGATTCGGTTGAAGGCGGCGGTTACGGTCTTGCTGCAAACGAAGTCGAAAACCCCGCCAAGCCGGGCCTGCTCTACCAGGCGGAGGCGGGAAAGAAGCTTGTAGCAGTTGATGTAGTCATATACAACCTCTCCGGCGAGCCGCTCAGCGCAAATCCGCTAAACGCGCAACTAATCGACAAGGAAGGTCTTACCTTCACAGCGGAACTTGGCGGTCGGGATGGCCAAGTGCAGACTGTGACCTTATTCAAGGGGGAACGAGTGCGAGGCTGGATCGCGTTCGAGATAGACGAGAACAGCGTACCCGCCAAACTCAAGTACTCGGCCAGCATGTTCGGTGGTGCTTCCTTGGAGGCGAATCTGGAAGCGCGACCGGCTGACGCGAAGCCCATTGAGTTCTCGGCTGCTGAGACTACGCCTATCAATTCCAAGCTAGGCGACGTCGTTGAGCAAGATGGCTACTCCCTGTCCGCGTCGAAGGTGGAAGATCCGACGAAACCTGGCATACTCTACAAGGCTGCTGTCGATTACAAATTGGTGGCCGTGGAGATCACAGTGGGTAACGTGTCGGCGGAGACACCGTTGCGCGTCAACCCGTTGAGTGCCTACCTTGTTGACACAAACGGGTACATCTACGGCACTGAGCTTGGCGGCCGCGACGGCCAGATCGACACGACACTCAATGAGGGGTTGCCACCTGGTCAGAAGATGAAAGGCTGGGTAGCGTTTGAGATACCCAAGGACGCGACGCCGGCGGTCATCAAGTACGAGTTGGGCGCTTTCTCTGGTGCGTTTTTGAGTGCGGGTCTAGCGGAGTAGGGCAGAACGTTTTCGGCGCTGAAGCCGCGTGCGGTCATCTCGAAGAGGAAAACCCCGGTCGGATTATCCCGCCGGGGTTTTTGCCTCCACGCTCCAAACATCTGCCCTTCCCCGGTCGGCTTCCTGCGGTATATCTGCCCCGCGACAAGTCAAAGCGCAGGTACGGGTTCCCGCCCTCCCCCCACACCCTTTTCAAGAACGAGATAAATTGTCCGCAGGTCATCGGCACGGTCGCGACCCACACCCGCCTGTCCTGCGCCTGCTCGCCTGCCACAAAGCCCTGCTGCCAGTCCACTAACGGCACGTACTCCAGCTCCAGGCTGCACAGACAGCCGCACTCCAACCACTCATATTGCCCGCCATGCATCCGCTGGCGATAGTGCGCCAGGCGGTGAGTATGCCCCATCGCCCCGCTCGTCCCCAGACTGAGTGCGCCCCGCGCGCAAAAACCTGAGATCCACTCATAACTTGGGTGCTGCTCGAGTTCCCGATCTACGGGGTGCCCCTCGTGACCGCCGGGGCCAACCGGCTGCAAACCCGTATGCAGAACGTGTGCGCTCCGTAGTGCTCCCCCGCGGAGCCGTTTTGGAGAGAAGTGGAGTCCTTCGGGCCCCGGTGCGCTCGACCGGCCGGACGCCGTCGACCTTCGTGGCGGCGTTGGCGCCCCGCGAGCCGGTGCTCAGGATGGCGCTGCCGTTAACACTTTGATTTAACGGCGTTAACGCGAGCGTATTAACATATTAACATCAAATACCGGAAGAGATATGTCCCACCCCGTCAAACTTATTTGATTGTAGCCCTGATCCTCACATGATGACCCTCGCCAACAGGCCTGATCCCCGTCGATGCGAGGCACGTGATTGCTTCAAGTACGGGGTGTGTTGGAAAAAATATTTCCCATGTATCCCCCCCGAAATGAGTGACAAAGTGACAAAGTTGCGGTCGACGCTCGGGCTCCTGACAACAAAGAGGCCGGCCCGGCGCAGCAGCCTATTCGCACTGCGATCGTTTGGTGCTTTCACCTTTGGCCAGCCGAATGGCGCGCTGACTGCCTTTCGTGGTTCTGCCCGGCAGTCGTCCGCATTGACAAGCAGATGCAGCACAGTGTACATTACTGGCGCTTGTGCAGTAACCGCCGCTCTCTCTCGATATCTACCCCTCGCCCAAGGAGCCGGACATGAAAGATCGTGCCGCGGTGCTTGCTTCGATCGCACTTGCCACGTTAATAATGGTTCTCGTGTTCGCCACAGGCTGCGTAGCGCCCGCCTCTGTGCAGGCCCCGCCGCCAACTGTCGCAGCGGCTACGCTCCCGCCACCGACAGTCCCGCCACCCACTGAGGCGCCAACGGCACTCCCGCCACCCACTGAAGCGCCACCGACACTCCCGCCACCTACTGAGGCGCCGCCGACACTCCCGCCACCTACTGAGCCGCCACCGACCAACCCGCCGCCCACTGAGCCGCTGCCGACACCAGCACCGCCGACAGTCGCACCAGCCACGATAGTGCCGGCCACGGTCGCACCGCTGCCTGCCGCGCAGCCCATAACATCAAGCAAAGACATCGTCTACGCCAAGGGAATGCGGCAGGACAATCCCGCCGAATGGAACCAGGCTGCAGATGCACCGGTCGAGTGGAAGCTGGACGAGTACGCGCCAACCGAGCCGGGCCCCTGGCCGGCAGTGGTGCTGGTGAACTGGGCAGGCGAGGCAAGAGGGGAATACACATGGACCAAGTTGGCTGAGAAGCTTGCCGGGCAAGGGGCGCGGGTGTACGTCATCGACTATCCCGATTATCAACCCGACGCAGCGATCCGGGAGAAGGGCAGGGGGTACCGCGA
>JAAYZX010000069.1 GCA_012514635.1 Actinomycetota bacterium | reverse complement strand
TGCTGAGGCGGTGGAAATCCTGTTCGCCGAGCCTCCCGGTATTCCTATCAGCGGCAAACGCGAGCGCAACATTGAGAATTACTACCACCGTGAAGATTTCCGTCGTGCCTTCCTCAACGAGATAGGTACCATCTCCTATCCGGCGCGGGCGGTGGAGGGATATCAGCTCGCCTGTTTGGAAGGTTGGCGGGTGGCGGATATCAACCGACGTCACCTTCGCGTAGCGGTGGACTACGGTGACTCTGCCGCCGGTTCATTGTTGTCGGGTCTGATCGCTCAACTGGATGTAGAAGTGCTTGCTCTGAGCCAGGGGACTCCTCTCTCTTTGGAAGGATCGCCTGTAGAACACGTAGGCCGGCTGGTGCAGGCGATGGAAGCCGATTTAGGAATGGTTGTAGACGCCGGAGCCGAACGTTTGATGGTTGTGGACGAGAACGGGAGTGCCATCCCCGGAGATGTCCTGCTCATGCTTCTGGCGGTTCAGGCGTGTCGCGAATATGGACCTGGCGTGGTAGCCCTACCCCTCAATGTGACCGAACTTGTGGACGGGCTGGTTATTGACAACGGCTCGGCTGTAATCCGCACCAAGGTTGCTCCTGCCGCACTTATGGAGGAGGCGTCCAAGCCTGACACCATCTTTGCGGGAGACACGACAGGAGCGTTTATCTTCCCACGTTTCTCGCCAAGCGCGGACGCCGTGTATGCTTTTGGGAAGGTGCTGGAACTTGTGTCGGGTGGCGTGGAACGCCTCTCGGAGCTGGCCGCAGACATGCCTGTGTCTCATGTGACCCACATGACTGCCACCTGTCCGTGGCACCTGAAGGGAACCGTCATGCGGATGACGGTAGAGGAACACAAGAAGGACGAAGTGTCCCTGGTTGATGGGATCAAGGTGGTCATGGGAGAGCGTGTATGGGTGCAAATACTCCCCGATGCCGACGATCCCTTATTCCACGTGTACGCAGAGGCCGCTACGGAGGGAGCAGCGCGGGAGCTGGCGCAGTCTCACGTAGCGGAATTGGAGGCGTTGATTGCGCGGCTCGGCCACCAAGATTAAGGTGGAGCAACGTGGTGGCGCTTCTTCCCGAGGAAGCGGCGGCCACTACATGCTATACGCGTTAGTGATGGTTGTGGTGGGATTCGCCCTAGTGACAGCCGTACGTGCGGCGCCAAGCACAAGCGGAAGCGTGAATGTAGGCGATCGCCAAGAGGAATTGATACAGGTCATTCAGGACCTCGAGACCCGGAGGGACGCGCTGGAACTGGGTCTTGTATCGCTCCGTCTGGAGATCGCCGGCCTGGATACGCGGGCGGCTTCGTCCAAGGGACTTGTAGCCGATTTCGCCTCTCAGACACGCCACTTCAGCATGGCTGCGGGGCTGCTGGCAGTGAAGGGGCCCGGTTTAGAGATCACAATTGCAGACAATCCGCGCCCGCAGGAACAGGGACTTGATGCTGAAGGTGCCATCGTGCACGACTATGATCTACGCGCGCTGGTCAACGCACTGTGGCTGGGAGGTGCCGAGGCTATCGCCGTCAACGACGAGCGGCTTACCCAGTTCTCCGCCATCCGTTGTGTAGGCGCCACCGTCCTGGTAAACACCACCCGAATCGCTTCGCCCTTTGTAATCAAGGCCATCGGCGATCCCGAAATTCTGGGAGCAGCTCTTCACGCAGAGTCCGATAGCCGCGCACTGATTACGGAATACGTTAAACGTTACGGATTAAAACTATCTGTACAGAAGAGTGCCGGTTTGGAGATCCCTGAATACAGAGGTCGCCTGACTCCCCGGAAACTGATGCCTATCGAAGAGACCTGAGTTCGTGAATCGGCGTTTCTGCATCCCCCTCTTCGGTCTGTTGCTCGGAATTCTGCTCGGCCTCTTGGTGCGCTTTGAGATTCCGGCTGTATACGCGCGGTATCTGTCGGTAGCTGTCCTGGCCGCACTGGATTCCAGTTTTGGGGGATTGCGCGCGCTCATAGAGCGTTCGTTCAGCAGCCGCATATTCCTCAGCGGCTTCGTCTCCAACACCATACTGGCTGCTCTGATCACTTTTCTGGGTGACAGAATGGGAGTCAATCTCTATCTGGCGGCCGTCGTGGCTTTCGGTGTGAGACTATTCCAGAACCTTGCGGCCATCCGGCGTCTTCTGATCAAGTAATCATATGCTTCCGCAACAGCCACGCCGAGTCCGCCCCTCATCTTCAAGCGCGCGTCATCGACGCAATCGGGCTCTCACCACTACAAGCCTCTTCATCTGTCTGGGTGTGCTGGGGTTTCTAGTGGTCGTACTCATGAGGACCCAGGGAGCCCTGGGAAACGATTTGCAGGCGCGTAGCGTTGATGAACTGGGACGCTTAGTGGGCATGCTGAGTCAAGAGGTCGATCGCCTCCAACAGGAAGAGACCGATCTCACGATCAAAGCCATAGGCAGCCATTACGAGCTTCGCAGCGATACAGAGGTGGTCACACGAGAGCTGGAAACACTCAAGGCCCTAGAAGTGTTGGTCGGCGCCGTACCCAGCCGGGGGGATGGAGTGCGACTTCTCATCGGCGACTCCGAAAACCATTTGTCTTCCTACGAGATGTGCCTCATCATTAATGAGTTGCGGTCGGCGGGTGCAGAGGCGATAGTGATGAACGGCAGACGCATCGACTACGATTCCGGTATCGGCGGCAAACCCGGCCGTCTCGCGCTTCAGGACTCGCCTCTGGTTACGCCTTTGGTCGTTGAGGTGGTGGGGGATCGAGAGGCACTCCTCTCTGCGGTGAAGATGCCGGGTGGTTTGGTTTCCATGCTGAGTCAGCTACCCGGTGTAGAAATCGACGTGGAGACGGCCGCGGATATTTCGGTGCCGCCCCGTTCTTATGGACTGCGTACGTTCGACTATGCCGTACCGATAGACTGAAGCCACATGCGTGGAAAGAGAACAGCGCTGGTCGCGGTCGGCGCACTGCTGATAGTAGCGGGCGCTATCTGCGCAGACTTACTTCTTCACCAGGGCAAGATTCACCGCGGGGTTACGTTCTGGAGTGTCGACCTGGGCGGCCATTCCGAAGATGCGGCACATATCGTGCTCGAGCACGCAGCGGCCGAGCGCCTCGCACGACCCGTTTCCGTACTTTCACCATCCACAGGCGAAACCATCGCCGATATTATGCCGTTGGAAGTCGGTGTGACGGCTCGTGTGGACGAGGCACTTGAACGGGCCGGAGCATGGGGCCGACAGGGAAACGTTTTCGAGCAGCTGTGGGAACGCCTGCGGCTGTGGTTTGTCACCGTAGACACGCCGGTGACTTTGGATGTAGGTGGAGCCGCATTCGAGCGGGCAGTGGATGAGATAGCCGTACAAGTGGAACGTGTGCCAAAAGATGCGTCTCTTGTCATAGATGGAGCTGAACCAAAGGTGATTGCGGGCGAAGAAGGCGTCGGTCTCGATCGTGAGGCCTTGAAAGCCGCGTTGTTGGAAGCCGTCCAGGTCGGCTCTTCTCGGATCTCGACTCCTGTGACGCTGTTGCCGTCCAACATTCCTACGGCCGACGCCATGATTGCTCTGGATGTAGCAGCGCTCTTTTTCTCCGCCCCGGTGAAACTCACTTATCGCGACGTGACGTTCCACCTGATGCCGGAGGACCTGATGAACATGACACGGTTCTGCCCTGAAGGCTTTGCGTCAGGCCGAATGCTCACTGTGAACACAGAACAGGGACTGGCCACCCTGCGCGACATGCTGGCCCAAATGGAGCAAGATCCTGTGGATGCAGAAGTAGTTCCTGCGGATGATGGGCGATCGTATTCTGTGATCCCCAGCCGCGATGGGGTGCAGGTGCAATGGGATGCACTGGTGCGATCCATAGACCAGGCTGCGCTGCGGACAAGCTCGCGTCACGTAGCAGTTCCTGTAGCGATTTGGCCCCCCAAGCTGACTACGCTCGATGCCGAACTACTGCGCGCACGCCGCGTCGTGGCCGTCTATACAACGTATTTCTCTTCGGCTAACGAAGCGCGAGTGGGCAATATCCGGCAGGTAGCTGCTGCAGTGGACGGACGTGTAGTTCGTCCCGGCGATATTTTCTCATTCAACGCAGCCGTAGGACCCCGCACAAAGGCCGCCGGTTACGATGAAGCCCCTGTCATCAGCAACGGGGTTCTGACTCCGGGAGTGGGAGGGGGGATCTGTCAGGTATCAACCACCATGTTCAATGCGGTCCTGCTGGCCGGTCTCCCCATTGTGGAGCGCCGACCTCATTCACTCTTCATCGAGCGATACCCGGTGGGCCGTGACGCTACCGTGTCGTACGGCTCCGAGGACTTTCGTTTCCGCAATGACACCGCTTCCGTGCTTCTGATCAACATCGAAGCTACGGACGACTCAGTGGAAGTAAGATTGTCTGCGGCAGATCTGGATAGAAGAGTGGAGCTGACTACGGATCCTGTCACGGACATTGTGAGCCCCTCCAGCTCCGAGACGTATCCTCGTGTTTTGGTGGATCCTACGCTGCCTCGGGGGTATCGTGAACCACTCGAGCCCGGGATTGATGGGCGCACAGTCACCGTAAGACGAGAAGTGTACAGCAGCGACGGTCACCTGCTTTTCAGCGATAAATTCGTCAGCCGGTACGAGCCTAAGGACTGGATCGTTAGAGTGGGCGGCTGATCGGAGACAGCGTCTCCGATCAGCCGCCGCGAGCCGCCGGCGACCGCCGGCGGCTCGCATCACATCACCGCTGCGCCGGGTGGATGATCACCAGTTTGCAGATGGCTTTGAGCGTTTCGAACACACCCATCCCCGTCAGCGCCGAGGCCTCATATACGGACGAACCGGTGTGGTTGAGGAGCTCTGCGAGGTCTGCGACGGAGAACACGTCCCCCAGGTCGCGCTTATTCATCTGAAGCACCATGGGCATGCCCGCCAGATCATCGTCTTGGTCGGAGAGATTGTCCCACAGGTTCAGGTAGCTCTCGATATTCTCATCCAGACGATTGATCTGGCTGTCCACCACAAACACAATGCCGTCTACACCCTGCAGCACGAGTTTACGGCTGGCGTTGTAGTGAGATTGACCGGGAACGGTGTAGAGATGGAACCTGGTTTTCATGCCCTTCACGCTTTCCAATGAGAGGGGCAGGAAGTCGAAGTACAGGGTCCTCTCTTCTTCAGTGGCGATACTCACGAGCTTGCCACGCGTGTTCGGATTCACCTTGCGATGAATGTACTGGATATTTGTCGTTTTTCCGCAGAGTCCGCAGCCGTAGTAAACAATCTTGTAGTTGATCTCTCTGGCGGCAAAGTTGATAAGAGGCAATGCGGCTCACTCCTGGCCCGTGAATAGATCTTCAATGGCCTCGGTTGTTTGGGCAGAGTACGCTTCGTCCATCAGGCCCGGCCGTTCCTGGTCCTGCGCTTGGACAAAAATAGGAGCCAGCGCCTCGACCGCCCGACCCGTATACAAGCGCACTTTCCCAACCTGCGTCTCCTGTCCAAAAGCCAGCACCAGGAGCACCAGCGGTGACACTTGAGCAACGTGAAGATTCGACTCCTTACCCTCATGGAAAAGGAGGGTGAATTCCTTTTCATTGAGGATGCCGGCAAGTTGTTGCGTGGCCGCGAAGGAGCCGGCAGCCAGCGATGCCAGAGAGAGCATATCAGGGTGCTCATTGGGGGGACTGGTGGTGATCGGTTGCCCGCTGGTAGAAACGAGGGCAATGAAACGTACACCAGAGGCTTTGCGCAGTTGCTGCAGGATGATATCCATGGCCCGCATCTGTGCGCTGCTGATGATCAAGCCTCGACGTTGAGTCAACAGAATCCTCATCTAGTGCAGAAGGTACGATTCTGTGTCAGTATAGCGTCTTTAGACACCGTGGAATGCTAAAATCAACTTTCCCATGAAATCGCGGTGGTATGGTCTGGATTGAAGTTACAGGACGAACTCAGATGGACTCCCGGATAGGGGGGCTCAAGAACCCCTGTGTTATGATGAATATGGCCCTGCAGAGCGGAAAGGAGCGGTTGTGAACTTGAAGGAGTTCAGGTTCCACAAGGAGCACGATTGGGTCCGCGTGGACGGGGATGTAGGTACCTTCGGTATTACCGACTACGCACAGGAAACCTTGGGAGACATCGTGTACGTGGAGCTGCCGGCGGAAGGAGAAACACTTACCGCCGGTGAACCGTACGCAGAGGTGGAGTCCGTCAAAGCCGTCTCCGAGATTTTTGCGCCCGTAAGCGGCAGCGTAGTGGAGTTCAACCAAGTCGCCATTGATGCTCCGGAGATCATCAACGAAAGCCCATACGAGCACGGTTGGCTGGTACGTGTGAAACTGTCGAACCGGACTGAGCTGGATGAGCTCATGACGGCTGAGGAATACGAGGCCATGCTGGCTCAGACAGAGGAATGATGAGTAATCCGGATATAGAATCTTTTGGGGTACTCGTTAATATTCAAGACTACTCGGATGGCGAACTCAAAGCCCTATCCGAAGAACTCCAGCGCGAGGAGAGAGAGGTATCCCGCAGGCGCAGGATCATTCATGGCAAACTTGATATCATCAGAGCCGAAATAGTACGCCGCCTACGCGATAAGCATCAGTCGGGTGGTGTGTTGTTCAGCGAGGGTGACATTAGCCTTCTAGGCGGCATCCTCAGCGGGAAATCGTTGACAGGGGAAGGGGACCCTCAGCAGGATTAGACATTGAGCTATTAGGGTATCACTTCGCCCACAGGGTGGATAATGGAGATGGGGGAGGGGGATTCCGTGGGCAGGGCGCTGGATCGGGCACTGGGAGCGTTTCGCTCTCTTCTCTTCAACGCTACAGCGGGGGTTCGTGAAGAGAGAGTCATACGCTATGTGATGAACGAGATGCAGAAGGGCAAACCCTATGACACCATCGTCAAGGAGCCTTACATCATCAATCACACTACGCCTCATATGCGGGCACGTATGGTTGAGAACCCCAGAATTGTGCGTGGCATTGAAGATCAACTTGCCGGGCAGCGTTACGTCTACACCGTAGATTACGCGGCGGTTAAGCACGCGGAAGGCCAAGATTAGAGAAAGGCAAGAAGTACGGAGCGTACGGAGCGCCGGGTTGAATGCCCAACTGCCGAGGCCGGACCCGGTTGCCGGAGGATATCTATGTCCTCCTTGACCCCAGGAGAGTGGCTGAAGGATGAGCGCCTGTCCCAAGTGTGGTTTCAAGAATATTGAAGAAGCCAACTTCTGTAGTCATTGTGGGATGCGCCTTGTCGTTCAGGAGATCGCAGATACCACCGCCGTATACGACACAGGTGAGGCTCTTGATCTCGATAGCACACTGGAAACGGCGCAGGCCGATATGGTTACACCGGCCCTGGTCATCCGTGCCGGAGGAGGTCGCGAAGGCGAAGAGATAGCTCTGGATGGGGAACTGCTGACCATCGGCCGCAACCCGGACAATGATCTTTTTCTGGATGACATCACCGTGAGTCGACACCATTGCAGGGTGGTAAGGGATGCATACGGTTATACAATTGAAGATTTGAACAGCTTGAACGGAACATATGTGAATCGTCGTCGTGTGGAACGTCAGCACCTACATGACGGCGATGAGGTACAGATCGGGAAGTTTAAGTTGGGCTTCTTTGAACCCGAGGTGAGCATGTGACCGACGATTCGCTCTCGGAATCACAACAACAAGCGGAGCCCCCTTCCGTACCTAAGCCACCACGGCGTACGGAGGGTCGCCTCACAATTGGACGGCTTGTAGACAGTCTAAAAGACGAGTTTCCAGACCTAACTATCAGCAAGGTTCGCTACCTGGAAGAACGCGGCCTACTCAGCCCTGAGCGCACTGCCGGCGGGTACCGAACATACGCGCAATCCGATGCCCGCAGACTACGCACGGTTCTCACCCTACAGCGAGATGAGTTCTTACCCCTAGAGGTAATTCGCAGGCGATTGGCAAGAGGCCTTCCGGGGGGTAGTGGAGTCGCTCCGGCCATCAGCATGCTCCAAAGCCCTGAACGAAGTGAGGCATTACGCCGAACCGATCGCGTGGTCCCCTGGGATGAAGCCTTGGATATAAGCGGTGTAGACGACGCTTTCATGCGCCAGTTGGTCGACTACCGTTTGATAGACCGCACTATTGAACCCACCGGCGACATGGCGATGACGGAGACCGATGTCGAGATAGCCAGAATCTGCGGTATGCTGTCGCGTTTTGGCCTGGAGCCCCGCAATCTTCGTCTTACGCGCTCAGCCGTCGAGCGAGAAGCCACGGTCATCGAGCAGGTGGCGGCACCCGCTCTTCTTTCTCCTCACGCCGAACGGCGCGAACAAGGCGAACGTCTGGTGACCGACTTAGGCGCGCTGTTAGCCGGGCTCTTCCAGGCGCTGCTCAACAAAGACATGCGCGCGCTGTTTCGCTGAGCAAGCCGTACTCATAATACATTGGCACTCAGAATACACTGAGGATGATACCCTGAGGGCCGTTTCCGTAAGGAAACGGCCCTCAGGGTCTAACTAAGACTCTAGTGGCAACCGAGGGCGCCGCAAGTGTGCGTCCTCCGGGTAACCTGCGGCTACAGGTGGACACCACCCCCAGTCCAGTAGCCACTGCGTCTACAAGGCAATGTATCGATCTGGACCACCTCCTTTCTGACGCTTGTCAATACTGTACCTGTAGAGAGAGAATGTCGCAAGTATCGCGGGGGAAGTAATGGGGAAGAACAGGGGCAGGACAAGCCTGGAATGCGGGATGTGGAATCATGAATTGTCCCGGACGTAATACGAGGCGGACCGTAGGAGCATGCCAACTCAACTTGACATAATACATATTATCGTGCATTAGGAGTGGTGAAGCCCGTAATCATCACAACCAAACCACCGCGACAAGCCACAAATACTATAACCAGAATAATGGAACTAGAAGATCTTGCGAGTGAGAAAAGCCTTCAGCTGACTCAAGGCGCGATGTTTTTCGCGAGAAACTGAGCGCTGGCTCATGCCGAGCTCGTCGGCTACCTGCTGTTGAGTGAGGTCACGGAAGAATAAAAGATAAATCAATCGCCTCTGGGTTTCGGACAGATGCGCAAGTGCCTCATAAAGTGCGATGCGGTCTTCAATTGGCAGCACGAAGCTCTGGTGCCGCAAGGAACGGATGACACGCCCGCTGAAAGGAATCGGTGCATCTATGGTGCCATCCAGGTTGTCGAATGTAGTGAGTTCCGGTCGGGCGTAGCCCCGGATAATCTCGAGAATTCCTTCGGGTGTGAT
>JAAYZX010000068.1 GCA_012514635.1 Actinomycetota bacterium | reverse complement strand
CGGACCGTTTAACATTGACATAACCATGAAGATCAAACTAAATCAGGTGAAGTAACGCGGTAGAGAAGTCCGAGGGCGAATCAGCCCTCTAAGTCATACGACCACCGGCGATGTGCCTGCACATCGCCGGTGGTCGTTCCACTGAAATGATGCTATGTTGGGCTCATATGGAAAAGTCCACCCCACGCCCCTCGCGCTTTGCGCAGCTCGTCGGCGACAAACTCCGCCGCCTGCGACAGCAGGCGGGGTTCAGTCTACAGGACGTATGTGATAGAGCGGACGGAGCGTTCGTTGTCTCCACTTTGAGTGCGTACGAGCACGGTAAACGTAGCCTGAACTTGGAGCGCGTAGTAGAATTGGCCGACATCTACGGCGTATCGCCTATGACGTTGCTGGATGTGGAGGAACCCGACGAGCCGGCGCTGGCACGCGTCAAGCCACTGCGGATCAATCTACAGAATATCCAGAACCTGGCGCCCAGCGAACGATTGCCGTTGGAACAGTACCTGGCATTTCTGAAACGGCTGCGCAACGATCCTGCGCAAGTGGTTCTGACCATCCGCAAGGACGACCTCACCTATCTTGCCACATTGTACGGTGTCCGTCCCGAAGCCCTCAAAGACCGCCTGCGAAAGTCCGGGATCATCGACTGACCCTCGAGCCGCCGCCCACGGCACCACTTGTCGCCACTAGAGGGCCAGAGTCTTCACCAGATCCAGCAGGCCCCGATCAAACGCTTTCTTATTGGTGACCACGTCCGCCAGAGGCACGCGCTCCATGCTTTCGGCCTGTAGTCCGATCATCACGCCGGAAGCTCCTTCCGCCAAAGCCTCAACCGCCGCGGCCCCCATGCGCGCTCCTAAAATCCTGTCACGGGCAGACGGGTGCCCTCCGCGCTGGATATGCCCCAGAACCGAGTAGCGCACCTCGTGGCCGTGTGCGGCTTCGGCCAGATCCGCGGCCACATCCGCTGCACGACAACATCCTTCCGCCACGACAATGATGGTGTGTAGTTTGCCACGCCAATGATCGTACGATACATGCTCGGCGGCGAGTGACCTCTCTTCCGGAGCTTCAGGCACGACAACAAAGTCGGCTCCTCCTCCCAACGCAGCGTTTGCCGCCAACTCGCCCGATTCCCGACCCATGACCTCCACCACGAACACACGATCGTGGGCGGAAGCCGTATCACGAAGCTTGGACACGGCGTCGAGAATGGTATTGAGACACGTGTCGAAACCTATGGTGGCCTCAGTGCCCCACAAATCGTTGTCGATGGTGCCCGGCACTCCTATGGCCGGGAAGCCCTGGGTATGCAAGACGTGGGCACCACGCATAGATCCGTCGCCTCCGATGACCACCAAATGGTCAATGTCGAGCGCAATGAGCTGATCAAGAGCGATTCCCTGTCCCTCCTCCGTAGCAAAACGTCGAGATCGACCCGTTCCCAGAAATGTCCCGCCCTGGTCCAGGATCCCGCCCACACTACGTGCCGCCAGCTCAACATAATTCGCATCGATGACCCCATCGAAGCCATGACGGAAGCCC
The DNA here is from genome assembly GCA_012514635.1 of Actinomycetota bacterium. Taxonomy (GTDB): domain Bacteria; phylum Actinomycetota; class Thermoleophilia; order RBG-16-64-13; family RBG-16-64-13; genus JAAYZX01. Next base: position 14,149 of record JAAYZX010000068.1, on the reverse strand, counting down.
ACCATACGTGCGTCGATGGCAAGACCCTGTCTTACGGCCGCACGAATGGTCGCATTCATTCCCGGAGCATCCCCTCCGCTACATAGCACCCCTATATTCACCTACCACCACTCTTTTCGTCGGAAATATGCAAGCATAATCGCCGGCACGGTCGCCATCACAACAATTGTAACGATAAACCAAGATACGCCGCTAAACGGTAATCTCTCGAAGTTCATGCCGAAGAAGCCGGTGATGAAGGTAAGGGGCATGAAAACGGTTGCCACCACGGTCAGGCGCTTCATGATCTCTCCCAATCGATTATTGACCGTAGAAAGGTGCAGGTCCAAAGCCGAGGAGAGAATGTCCCGGTAGGTATCGATGAGTTCGATTGTCCGCAGTATATCGTCGTGCAGATCTCGGAAATAGACCTCCACAGCCCCCTCCACCAACGAGACCTGGAGAGAGTCGATCCGCTGCATCACGTCACGAAGAGGAGCCGCACGGCGGCGCAATTCCACTAGATCCCGTTTTAGTCGGAAGAGTGTCTGCATAGACACCGTCCCCTCTTCAGACACCACAAGATCTTCCAAACCATCTATACGATCGCCAAGATCATCCAGCACCGGATAGAGCGTGCTGATGGCCCAGTCAAGGAAGAAGAACAGCAGGAAGGAAGCCCCTCTATTGCGACTGAAGACCTGCCGCTCCATGTGTTCACATAGAGTGGAGTAATCCTCCTCCGACACTTCACCTATGGTGATCAGCCAACTCCGGCCCAGGAATACCCAGATGTCCTGCAACAACGGAATGCAACTTCCTGCATCAGTTTCCGCATCGCTAGGGAGAGTCCCGTCAACCAAGCACGCCGCATCAGGGGAGCCTTTACCGGCGACCGTACCGGCCGATGCGGCGAAGAGCGAGACGTAGGCATAATCGGCGTACTCCTCTACCCGTGGGCGTTCGGGCGACCCACCGCGTAGACTGCGGATGGTCACCTCGCTCAGCCCAAACGCCTCCAGAGCCGCGAACACTTCTTCCGAAGGAGACGCGTGAACCCAAGTACACGGTGTCGAAGGTTCACGCAGAGCGGAGAGGGCGGCGGCGGGCGCGCCCCAGCGCGGCCCGCCGCCGCCCGCCTCCAGCACCCTGACGCTCATGGCACAAGCAACACCGGCACCGGAAGAACCCTCATCAGATGCTCCGCTGTGCTGCCCAGGATAAGGCGCTGAAGAAGCGAGTGTCCTTTCTTGCCCATTGCCACTACATCGGCCGGTTCTTTCTTGAGGTGCTCCGGCAAGACCTGTACGGGACCACCCTTGAGACCGTGATAGGATACCGATAAACCGAAGGGTTCGAGGTATCGTCGCGCACCGTCCTGCAGTTGCGCAACCTCCTCCGCTTTGCCGCCTGCAGTCAGTATCTGCAGGGAGGCCTGCAAACGAGTGGCCATGTTCGCAACAAGCTTCAGTGTTCTATTGGCAGGATGACTGCCATCGTAAAGCACGGCGAACGAGCGCAGAGGAGAGACTTCCAGCTCAGTAATCAGTACAGGCGTGGCGGCGCGGCGCACTACACCCTCAGTGATGGAGCCGAGCAGGTCCTTGCCCCACTTTGCGTGCTCTCCTCGCTTGCCGATGACGATAATATCGGTGGTATCGCCCAAGTCGGCCAGCACCTCCCCAGGCACCCCTTCTTCCAGCCGAGTCTCGACCGCCACCTCTTCATCCACTGCCGCCAGGCGTGTATCTTCTAATACACGCTCCGCCTTCACACGAAACCCTTCGAGTAACTCCACTGGAAACTGCGAGATCGCGATGGTTTCAAACGGATAGGCGTAGTCCAGATACGGAGGCATCTCGAGCAGACGTACATCCAACACGCTGACGGCTATGAGTTTGGCGTCGTAGGCCTTGGCCAGGACGATGGCCTGATCACGGGCGGTGACGGCATGCCGAGATGCATCGGCAGCCAGCAGAATGGACTTGATCATCCCGACCTCCCGGAGATTGGTTCCCACTACCGCTCGACCTGCTACTTGTTATCTATCAGTACCCTATTGCTGAAGCAGCTATGCGTTCCCGTGTGACAGGCGGGACCGATCTGATCCACCATAGCCAGCAGAGTGTCACCGTCACAATCGTAGAGCAGTCTGTTCACACGCTGCAGATGTCCCGAGGTCGCCCCTTTGTTCCACAACTCCTGGCGAGATCGGCTCCAGAACCAAGTGTATCCGGTATCGAGGGTCTTCTGGAGCGACTCCCGATTCATATACGCCAACATAAGCACTTCGCCGGAATCCTGCTCCTGCACCACGCAGGGCACCAGGCCCGCACCATCAAACTTGATCATTGAAACGTCAGGGGACACGTCAATCCTCCACTATCGCTCTCTCCCTCAACCCGCATCTCCGGCGGCGGGAACGCCGGGCGGGTAGCATAGTGCATGGCGTATCATTGTGCCATGCATGGAACCGCCGAGATGATCTTCACCGGTGACGAACTCCTCCGGGGCGACATCGTCAACAGCAATCAGGCGTATCTCGGGGAGAGACTCCTGGAGGTGGGCCTATTCGCCACCCACGCCCTCACGGTTGCCGATAACCTGGGCAGTATAGTGGAGGCAATTAAGGCCGCCCTCGCACGCGAACCGGACGTTCTGCTCATATCAGGTGGCCTGGGCCCCACAGAAGACGACCTCACACGCGAAGCGGTGGCGCAGGCTCTAGGTGTAGCCTTGGAGCACCGTCGGGAACTACTGCAGCAGATCACAGCGCGCTTCACCTTCCTCTCCATGAATATGCCGCCCAGTAACCGCAAACAAGCTGCACTTCCCGTCGGCGCGGCGGCCCTTCCCTTCACCGGTACAGCACCCGGATTCTGGATTGAAGCAGGAACAACATTGATAGCCGCCCTCCCCGGAGTATCTCGTGAACTCCGTACCATGTGGGAAGAGGAGTTGGCCCCCATCGTGCGTAGTCGCCTCTCGATACAAACCGGAAACGAAGGAGCCGGAGTGATTGTGCGCCGCCTGCGTGTGACCGGTATCGGTGAGGGTACGCTGGCGGACGCCCTCAAGGATCTACCCTGGCGGGAGCAGGGTGTCAAGTTCGGGACCCGTGCGGGCCTCTCCGGCATAACAGTGATCCTACGCGGCGGGCCGGCCAAAAAAGCACGTGCCGGAGTCCTGTACCTGGAAAGTCGCGTTCGAGAGATCCTGGGCGACAAGGTATTCGGAGTAGATGAAGCCGACCTGGCCGAAGCACTGGGTCAGGTGTTGCGGCAACATCGCCTCACAGTCGCTACGGCCGAATCCTGTACGGGAGGACTGGTGGCCAAACGTCTAACCGACATACCTGGAAGCAGCGACTACTTTGTAGGAGGTGTGGTCAGCTACAGCAACCGTTTGAAAACGGCGCTGCTGGGCGTAAGCGAGACCTTGCTGGCAACACACGGAGCCGTAAGCGAACCGGTGGCGCGTGCAATGGCCGTAGGGGCCGTCTCTCGACTGGGCGCGGATTGCGCCATTGCCACCACGGGTATCGCCGGGCCAAACGGAGGGAGTCCTCAGAAGCCGGTGGGATTGGTATACGTCGCCACAAGTGTCGAGAGCGAAATAGAGGTGGCACGGTTCACAATGTTTCGAGATCGCGATGAGATCCGAGAGCGCACGGCCCAGACCGGCCTGGATCTCCTACGACGCCGTCTGCTCAAACGCAGGCCGGTTGACACTTAAACATGGGCCGATTGAAACATCCTCCTTGAGCGAATAGGAGTCCACTCTGGAAGCTCTACGTAATATGTGGCGTCGCAAGTTGCGCACGACGCTCACCATTCTTGGAATCGTCATTGGAATCTTTGCCTTCACAGTGATGGGCTCTATGGCTGAAAAGATCAATCTCCTCATCAGCGGAGCCGCCGGCTTCTATGGAAGCGCCATCAACATTCAGGGAAAAGGCGGCGGGAGCTTCGGTGGCGCCTTCACCACGGATGTGGTGGAGAAGCTTCGTCGGTACCCCGGTGTCGCCGATGTGCAGCCCAGCGTGATCACACTACTGCGTACCTCTACCGAGGGCGGCGGCTTCTCCTTCGGTCCGCCAAACCTCTTGGCCGGCGTTGAGATCTCTGACAGCTATCTGCACCGCTTCAACGAACAGGGCCTTCAAATCGCACAAGGCGAGAACCTGGCGCCCGGCGACACAGGAGTGGTAGTGGTTGGCGCAGACATAGCCGATGAGTTCGATCTCTCCGTTGGTGCAACTTTCCACATCCGCGGCGAAGAATTCCGTGTAAAAGGCATCCTACAACGCAGCCTTCAGTTTGCCGACAAAATAACCACCTGTCCGCTAGAGGACGCGCGGCGCATCTATACTAAAGACATCCCTCTCCTGGCAACCAAGGACATAGTGACCAGCGCCCAAGTTTACGCCGCATCCGGCATTGACGCAGATGAACTGGCACTGCACATTACCGACGATCTGCCTGAGGTACGCGCCGTTCCTCCTTCGGAACTGAAACGACAGTTCGAGGCTGGAGCCGTCATCTTCAATCTCATCGTGTTTGGGGTGGCATTGATTGCAGTGATAGTCGGCGGACTGTCGGTCATCAACACCATGATAATGAGCGTCAGCGAACGGACTCGTGAGATAGGGATCAAACGAGCCGTGGGAGCCAAGACCAAACACATCATCGCAGAATACCTGGGTGAAGCGTCGCTTATTGGCTTGTTTGGCGGTCTAATAGGCTTTGGATTGGGCTGGATTACCACCCTCATCATCAATGCACAAACCCGAGCAGGCGGTACCATCCTATTCACCATGACTCGGCGCCTGGCGCTTGGAGCATTACTGTTCTCAATGGGCTTGGGCGTGATCGCCGGTCTTTACCCGGCCTTCCGCGCGGCGCGTATGGACCCCGTCAAAGCCCTTCGGACAATGTGAGGTGTCCATGGCCACTATCCTCCAACCACCTATGGCCCGCCTAACCAACGTTCACAAGACCTACACCATGAGCGCCGGCAACGTGGTGCAGGCGCTGCGCGGCGTCACCCTAGACATCCCTCGAGGCGCGTTCTACGCGCTGATGGGGCCCTCCGGCTCCGGCAAGTCCACGCTGCTCAACATAATTGGATCGCTGGACCGCCCAGACACCGGCACCATCACGCTGGACGGTACAGACATAACTGCCATCTCCCCATCGGAACTACCGGATATCCGTCGCAGGCTCATTGGCTTTGTGTTCCAGGGTTTCAATCTCATCCCTACTCTGAACGCGTTGGAGAATGTAGCGCTGCCCCTAAAGTACGAGGGCATCCGTAGACGCAAGGCCCGTGAGCACGCCGTGGAGCTTCTAGAGAAGATGGGACTAGGAGGGAGAATACACCACCGACCAAACGAGCTGTCCGGGGGCGAACAACAGCGAGTAGCAATCTCCCGAGCATTGATAATGAACCCCCCACTGATCCTTGCCGATGAACCCACCGGCGAGGTGGACACGGCCACCAGTGAGACCATCATGAGTCTACTGTCCGACCTGAACGAGAAGGGGCAAACAATAGTGGTGGTGACCCACGATCCCTTCACCGCCTCTTACGCTGAACGCGTCATTCGTATGCGCGACGGCCACATTCTGTCTCCAGACGAAGAAAACGGCGAGTAGTAAATGGACCGCCCCTAACTACGGTACCCGCGGCTTGCAGATCACCTCGCGTATTTCCAGATCGAACAGCGACTGGGCATGCGCCGGCTTCAAGACCAGAGCCGTATCAAGACCGCGACCGGTCCCGCCGCAGGCGATAACCTCATAGTGGGGAGAGATAAGACCCGCATCGGCGGCCATGAGCGTGATCTCTACTGCCACCTTGGTGCCCTGACCCATGAGACGGAGGGTCTGTGCAACGATCTCTTCTGTCTGGTAGGTCTTGAAACGGTTGCGTACGGCCCTGCCAACACCCCCAAACACATGGGTGGCCGTAAGAACATGCGCTCCCTTGCGCCTGATCTCGTCGATCACCTCCGACGGCACCTCTTGGCGACCGGGCTCGGCAAAACCCGTGGAATGCGTGACCACCACCACATCAAAGCCGGACAGAGCATCCGGCGCCATCATCCCTACTGTTCCACCTGTTGTAGCAACCACGATGCTTCTAATTCTGAGCTCGCGTGCACGTCGCGCGGCAAGTTCCAGTACACGCTGCGTGTTGGTAGTGCCTCGCTGCTCGAAGTAGACCACCCGCTTCTCCGTCAACTCATCCCTCCTCACTCGGTAGCCTACCCGCAATCTTCTGCTGTCGCCGGCGTGGCCGGCAAATCTCCTTTCAGGAGAGTCGGCGAACCGGCTACGCATCCCCCATAGTGTAAGATATGGGCTTGAATTATGTCCCCCCATCTATCTCGTTACAGGACATCCGTAGAATGAACCTCCCTTCGCTTCCCGGTGGTCTCCCCGCAGGCGAATTTATCGCTATCCTCTTTCCCATTGCAGCCATTCAGCTGGGTCTCATGATCTGGGCGCTCGTTGACCTCGTGAAACGTGAACACGTGAAGGGCGGCAATAAGGTCGTTTGGGGGCTTGTGATCCTACTCGTCAACTTTGTGGGACCCATTCTCTACTTAGTGTGGGGCCGCAACGAGTGAAGGCCATCGAGACGCGGGCGCTTACTCGCTTATTCGGCAGTTTATGTGCTGTGGACAATCTGACTATGGCGGTTCCTTGTGGACAAGTGTACGGGTTTTTGGGTCCAAACGGTGCCGGCAAGACAACCACCCTCAAGATGCTGGCCGGCCTCATCTCCCCTTCGTCCGGTACAGCACTGGTGGCAGGCAAAGAAATGCGTCCGGGAGAGTCCAGTCGTGAACTGCGCAGCCGCGTAGGCTTCTTGGCAGAGGACCCTGCTTTTTATCCCTGGATGACGGCCTACGAGGCCCTGGTTTTCACGGCACGGCTGCATGGGAGCTCGGCGGCGCGGGCGGGAGCCCGCGCCGCCGAGCTCCTCGACACTGTGGGCCTCTCTCCTCGCGCCGAAGACCGCATCCGCGGCTTTTCCCGCGGTATGCGTCAACGCCTGGGGATCGCGCTGGCACTGGCCGGAGAACCCGACGTCCTCCTGCTGGACGAACCGGCCTCCGCCCTTGATCCAATCGGGCGCAAGGAAATCCTGGATCTCATCAGTTCGCTACGTGGGCGAGCCACCATACTGATGTCGTCACACGTGCTCGACGATGTGCAGCGCGTCGGCACGTGGGTGGGCATCCTTGACAAAGGGAGGATGGTGGTGGAGTCTCCCCTGGACGACCTGCTGCATAGATACGCCACACCTGCCTTCCATCTGGAGATCTCCGGAGACCGCACTCAGGTCAAGTCCGCCCTACTCAGCAGGCCGTGGGTCCAAGGAGTGGTCGAAGAAGCGGGCGGCCTGCGCATCATCGCGTCCGACCTCCAGGAGGCGCAGCGGAGCATTGCGTCTCTGTTGGCAGCGGAACATGTTTCACTCCTGGAATTCGCCACGGTGGTCCCCACTCTGGAAGATGTCTTTCTCAGAATCGTGAGCAATAATGACAACGCCGACGACGTAAGAGCAGAGCAAATAACCACGTGACCATCTTGCTGGCAAAAGAGATGAGGGAACTGCTGCGGACCCACCGCTGGTTAATTCTTCCGGTACTCTTCGTGGTCTTTGGCATCTCCGGGCCGGCACTCGCGCGACTACTCCCCGTCCTCCTGGAATCAGCGGGGGCAGGTCTGGAGATAGTGTTGCCGCCTCCATCGCCAACAGACGGATACGCCCAGTTCCTGAAATCCACCAATGAACTGGGTATCTTGGCCGTCATCCTAGTCTTCATGGGAATTATCGCCTCAGAGCGCAAGAACGGAACGCTGGCCGCTTTGTTGGTCAATCCGGTGTCGCGATTGACGTTCGTGTGGGCCAAATGGCTTGTCAACGGCGCATACACTCTGCTCTCATTTACACTGGGAGCCGCATTTGCCATTGTGTATTCTTATCTGCTCCTTGGCACTCCCGATCTCGCAGCGCTACTGGAGGCCACCGGACTGTACCTCTCCTACCTGCTCCTGGCCTTTTCTTGGACCCTGTGCCTCTCGGCCTTGGTGCGCAGCCCTGCAGCAGCCGGCGGCCTGTCGCTGATACCTCTGTTCCTGTTGCCCATGCTGGGTATGCTCTGGAGACCACTGGCCGAATATGGTCCGTACGGAGTGGTGAACGCAGCCACGCGCCTGGTCGGCGGCATGGGCACCCCCTCCATAGCAGTGGAGTCTCCTGCTCTTGTGAGCCTCGTCCTCAACCTCTTGGTCAGTGTTCTTCTGGTGGCGGCAGCATACGTAGCCCTACGCCGCGCTGAACTCTAGACCACTGAAACAAACGATTCCGAGAGCCACCGCCGTATTTCATGATTTGCGCCCATAACCCACCAGACTGATGAATACGGCACCCAGGACGCTGAGGCCTCCCAAGTAGCTGAAGACGACCACAAAGTCTACGTTGCCGGCATCCAGCATTATGCCGGTCAACCACGGACCCAACGGCCCTGCCACAAATCCGTAAGCGGTGAAAACGAGCCCGAATATGGCTCCAAAATGCTTCATCCCGAAGCGGTCGGCAACCAACGGCGCTGAGACCGCAAACAGCGTACCCAGGGAAATCCCCACAAATGCGGCTAGAACCGCAGCCACTGCGACCCCCGAAGTATGGGGAAGGATGAAGTACGCCACCGCCGCTAGAACAAAAGCCACCGCCATGGTAAACGTGCGTTTGAGGCGATCCGAAAAGTAGCCGGTGAGAATCCGACTAAGTCCGTTGGTGAGGTTGAAGGCCGTCAAGATGATAACGGCCGATTCCAGCTCGAAACCCTGACGGATACCAAAGTTGATCGATTGAGTGACCATAGCGATGGCAGCAGCACCCACCGTAGCCCACGCCAACCAGATGAACCAGAAATCGCGTGTACGCAAAGCTTGGCGAACGGTAAAGGATCGGCTGGGAAGTACTGCGGCACCTCTGCCTCCTGCAATAGGCTGAAGACCCAGTTTAGTCGGATCAGAGGCCAAGCCTGCAGCGAGGAGTCCGGTCGCCAGTGCTATAGCCCCCAGTGCGAGGTTCATCGGCCCATATCCAATAACCGTCAACAGGCGACCAAAAAGCGGCGACATAAGCGCCGCCGCAGAACCAAACACTAGATTCACGATACCCGACATCAGCCCGCGACGGCCCGGGAACCAGCGTTGGACCAGAGTCAGAGCCGGCATGTTGGTGAAACAAGAAGCAGCCCCGTTAATGAAAGCCCAGAGGTATACCATGGCGATCCCGTTGGCATAGGCGGCGGTCACCATATTCACGCCGCACAGTACGCCACCAATGACCAGGATGACACGTGCTCCCCAACGCTCCTGCCAGCGCCCAACCAGGAACATGAATATCCCCAGCGAAGCCAGCATGAAGAACATGATGTTGCCGGTGGCGGCGGAGCCTACTTGGAACGTTTCCCGCCAATACGGTCCCAGGACACCCGGATAACCAAAAGCGAGAGCTCCCGGCCAAAACGTAGCCAGCGAGCTCCCGATCACCGCCAAGATCGCTCTTCTCTTTGCCCCGCCCAAAACAACCCCCCTTATCTCCGCGGCCTAACCCCCCGGTTTCTCCACCCTTCCCCTCTCCGCGCTTAAGACGCCCCTTCTTCCTGCTGGGATAACGCAGCCAGTATATCTTTCAACTCCACGACCTTAGCACTCAGCCCGGACAGTTCTGTTATCAAGCGTTCGCCGGCCTGGGAGACCCGCGACGCCTCCTCTTCCTCGTAACCCTCCTCCTGGATGAGTTCCTCAATTTCGTCCAAGTAGAAAAAGGCCTCATCAAGTTTGAGCTTCACCTTGTCCAGATTGGCGATAATCCGCTCCACACCAGCCCTCCGCTCGTCGTGGGTATGCTTGTATCTTCTATTATTTGTATCACAGAGGTTGTACCACGACGTATGCAAGTCCATTCATGCGGATACAATAGAGGGTACCATGGTGACACAAACCATCAAGATTAAAGCAACAGCCGAAGACACCGTCTCGGGCGTAATCAACGTACCGGAGGAATGCCGCCCAGGTGTCACACCGGGGCTTATCTTAGCCCACGGCCAGAGTAATGACATGAACCTGCCATTGCTGGCTTTCGTGGCCGAGTATCTGGCGGATTCCGGGGTTGCCTCAGTCCTGCGCTTCAACTTCCCGTATGCCGAACGGGGAGCCAAGCGACCCGATACAGCCGTCGCCCTACAAACGGCCTTTCAGCGCGCTCATGATGTTTTTCTCGAAAATCCAGCCTGCCCAAGCGGCCCTGTTTTCCTAGGCGGCAAGTCTCTGGGGGCACGTATCGCCTCGGAACTGGTGTCCCGTACACCGGAAGCCGGTGGTCTGGATGCAACCGGATTGGTTTTCTTGGGTTTCCCATTACACGCTCCGGGGCGTGGAGACCAGCCCAGTCTGGAACCATTGCGTCGCATCAATGTGCCCAGCCTCTTCATCACGGGTACACGGGATCCCTTCTGTGACCTCAACCTACTCCAAGCTGCGGCGGCCGGCTTAGATTACCCTGGAACCGTCTACCTGATAGCAAACGGCAACCACTCCTTTGAAGTGCCGGCCGCCGCCGGCCGCTCCCAGGAAGACGTCAATCGTGAGATCGCGGAGCGCGTAGCGTGCTTCATCCATCTAGTGAGAACGGAGGTGATCCCATGATCGAGCTTTCACCAATGACTCATTCTCAGTTTCAAGCTTATCTTGAATACGCCGTTGAGGCTTATGGTGACAGCATGGTCCGCGGAGGCAACTGGCAGGCAGGAGAAGCTCCCGAGCTCGCCAAACAAACTCTGCACGACCTTCTTCCAAACGGCCTAGAGACTCCAGGACACCATCTTCTTAGCGTGGTGAGTGCCACGCTGAAGCAACCGGTAGGATATCTTTGGGTGGGTATAGCCGAGCACGATGATGGACCGTACGCGTACATCTACGATTTCGTGATCCTGGCACCTTTCCGCCGTCGGGGATACGGCAAGGCCGCACTTAGTGAGCTGGAGAAGAAGGCGCGCGCCATGGGAGCGCGCATGATTACCGCCCACGTGTACAGCGAGAACTACGTGGCACGGGCCCTCTACGATCAGATAGGCTACACGGTAGACCAGGTGGCACTGACCAAGGTTGTTGAGTGACGACTCCCTCCGGACGACCGAATCAACCACATTAGAGACGCCGTAGAGACGACGCGTTGTCTACCAACAACCCTGCAATCCTGCAGGCACTGCTGGCAACCATCTTCACCTGGGGAATGACCGCTCTGGGAGCGTCGCTGGTGTTCATTACCCGCTCCGTCAACCGACGGCTCCTGGACATCATGCTGGAATTTGCCGCCGGTGTCATGATCTTTGTGGTGGTGGAGGAGCTGATACCGGAGCCACAGCGAGGAGGACACACGGACGTTGCAACCCTGGGAGCGCTGGGAGGCTTTGCGCTCATGATGATCTTGGACGTGGCACTAGGATGAGGCAAATCTCTGTGGCCGTCATTGCCCTATAACCCAACAAATACCACCCGCTTAGGCCGTCTCGTGGCAGCCTGGAAAAGCACCGGATAAGTCAGTCACGAGGGGCCGCGTTGAGTGCATCCATGTTCGCATACCCTCGGGCCGTGTGATACGCAGCGCGGTCGAAAAATACGCCCACTACAGTGAACATTTCCAGGATCCGGTAGGCCTCTACCGGTCGCTCCCATACTCCGGTGCCGCGCGCCGCCCTCCAGATGGCCCGCTTCAGGAGCGATAGACCGCTCAATGCCTCGTGAAGCGGGCATCCGCGGGTGGCCAGCTCTGCACCCCAATGACGATAGTATTTCTTAATCTCGTCGGCAGGCGCGTCCCGTCTTAACATCCGCCCCAGTTCTCGCAGCGCCACCTCGGTCTTGCCGCGCAACCAGCTTCCATCCAAGTCGGCCATGCAGGACGTGCTGGAGTTCTCACTTATCTCTCCAAACCAGGCCAAAGCCACCTCCGCTGAGCGAGACTCGATCAGCGATATAAGCGTGTCCGAAAGCATCGCACCCATCGAGAGTTCTGTGGCGGACTGCTCATCCAGCCTACTGAAGGATTCCTGGATGGCCCATTCCTCCGCATGACCGGCGACATACGCCGCGATGGCTTTCTGGTTGGAGGTGAAGGCAATGGGAGGTAAATCGTGCAACGGAAAGTAGGCGACATCTGCCGCGTCGTCCCCGGGCCGCTCCTGCCCGCCGGTCTTCCTCACTTCAAAGGTGACAATGAGCAGGTCACCGTAGTAGTCGTTGCTATCGGAGTCGACATCCAATAAGCCCCGCACAACGCCTTCCACGCCGGTCTCCTCGTGCAGCTCACGAAGCGCTGCTTCTTCGATAGATTCGTCGAGTTCCGCGAATCCAATAGGGAGACACCACATGCCCTGTTCCGGAGGTCGGCTCCGTTTGACCAACAGAATTTCCCGCCGTTCATTGGCCACCACCGCCGCTGCCACCGGCAGCGGGTTGCGGTAGAAGACGGTCCCGCAGGCTTCGCATACCTCGCGGGCGCGTCCGTCCTCTGCGCGCAGTGCAATGGTGCCGCCACAATGGGAACAGTACCGAGCCGGTGCCGACATAGCTCACTCCTCCTCGACGTCGCCCCCATTATGGCGGTCATTCCCGGAATGGTGCGGTTCCCGACACCAGAACGCCGCGTCATCCTTGCGAATCTCCACCGGCCCCCGGGTGTTCAGAAGCTGCGCCAGATCCGTGGTGGAGAGGATAGCACTAGGCACAGATACTTCGCCCGCCAAGAGAAGCTTAAAACGCAGATAGACGGCTAGATCGTCCACGTCGTCGACATCAAAACGCAGCGCATTGAAGTAATCGACCTGCTCTACCTGCCCGAAGCAGGAGCTCAGCACCTCCGCAGCATTCTCAACACTGAACCGACTCACCAACCGTACCAGTGGCGAGTCGTCCTCAGATACCCCAAAACAAGCGAGCAGATCACGCTGCGAATGCATAGTGTGGGTCAAGGTAAGAAAAAGCCCTCGGCGATGTAATACCCGGGCAATCTCGGAAACGAGTTCCGGGAAAAAATACAACGAATAGCTCGACACAATCAAGTCGAAAGCGCCGGTCTCCCACGGCAGACGGTCATGCAGCAGCATGGATACGAAGGAAGCTTTCCTGCCCTGCATTCGTACGCGGCGCATGAACTCACCACGGTTGGTTCCGCACAAGTCAACACCCAAGAGGACGGCGTCCTCAGCAACCAAGGAGGCGAGTCGCTCAGCCATGAACCCATAACCGCATCCCAGATCCAAGATGCTAGATGCCCAGCTCAGGTCACGGTTGGCCAACACATGCTCACGTACGTCCACAGGGTTGACGGAGTGTCGGCGAATGATGTCCGAAACCACCTTGTGGTCAGCCGGTTCCTCGTAGGATTTGAGAAGCCTGTTGGGCATCGCCCTCCTCCTTCCGCATCGCTACGCCGCCTGCTTTGACTGTTCCATGCCTGGAGTGGGACCTAAACGTTGTTATCATCTGCCATTGCGAGGCCACCGACGAAAAATTGGGGGCGGGTCGGCGGCAAGAGGCACATCCGCCGACCCGCACATCAGGGGGAAGTCTTCTTATGCCGGTTTTTCGGACTTGCGCCGTTCTTCGTCCCGAATCTCGCGTCGAAGCAGCTTGCCCACTTTGGACTTGGGCAACATGTCGCGAAATTCGATGTACTTGGGCATCTTGTATGCAACCAGCCTCTCTCGACAGTAGCCCATGAGCTCCTGGCTGCCGACGCCTTTGGCATCCTCCTTCAATACCACAATGGCCTTGATGCGTTCTCCCACCCTGGGATCGGCCACACCTACCACGCACGCACCTATGACAAGCGGGTGACTCTGCAACACCGACTCGATCTCCGATGCCGACACGCGATATCCCTTGTACTTGATCACGTCGGCCGCGCGGTCTACGTAATACACAAGACCGTCCTCACCCAGCCGGCAGTAGTCTTTGGTGCGATACCACACTCGACCGTCAATCTCCACGAACGCTTCTGCGGTCTCTTCCGGCTTGTTCCAGTAGCCGGGAGGCAGCGTCTCGGAGTGCACAAGCAGCTCGCCGGTTTCTCCTTCCGG
>JAAYZX010000067.1 GCA_012514635.1 Actinomycetota bacterium | reverse complement strand
ATCACTATGTCGCGCAGGTCTTTGCCCAAGCGTTGCTCGTGCCGGAGGGCGACTGGGATAGCGTGATGACTCTGGACGAGTTTGAAAAAGATCCCTCAAACCCCCGAGCTGCGTCAGAATGAGTCGTTGCCGTAGGGATGATGCGGCTTTCTCCACGGTGAACTCTGATGGCTGATCGGGGCGTGGTGCCCCGCTTCTTGGTAGAGCTGTGAGGCAAGTAGACCTCTTTCGGTAACCGGAATTGTAAGTCGGAACGGTCGTTTGACCGCGGCGCCGGCGGCAGGTACAATCGAGGTGGCGAGTCCACGAGACTCGCCGCGGCGTTGTTCGATGAACAGCAGAGGAGTGAAAAGTGTGGCCAAAGTTGCAGTCCTGCGAACGAAACCCGAGACGGTGTTGGAGGACTATGATCGATTGCTGAGCTTGGCCGAGGTGGAGCGGTATTTGCCACTCGACAAGACAGTCATCCTGAAGGATAACATCTCGTGGCACTTTCCGTTTCCCAGCGCCAACACAACGCCCTGGCAATTGGAGGGTACCACGTTGGGGCTGCGGGCGCGCGGCTACCAGGATGTGGTTTGCGTACAGAACAAGACGGTGGTGACGGACGCGTTCAAGGGCGAGGACCTCAACAACTATGTGCCGATCTTTAAGCGTCACGAGATCCCGGTGCTGTACAACTTTCGCGATAGCGACATGCACTGGGTAGTGTACGAGCCCAAGGCCAAGATGAACGTGCTGCCGAGCATCTATACGGAAGGCATCCACATCCCGGACTATTTTGTAGGCAAGAGCATTGTGCATCTGCCCACGGTCAAGTGCCATATCTATACGACTACGACGGGCGCGATGAAGAACGCCTTTGGCGGTCTGCTGACGACCAAGCGGCACTATACGCATTCGTGGATTCACCAAACGCTGGTGGATCTGCTGCACATCCAGAAAGAGATCCACACGGGCGTCTTTGCAGTGATGGATGGCACCACCGCCGGCAACGGCACCGGCCCGCGGGTGATGAAGCCCGTGCAGAAGGATGTGATCTTGGCGAGCGGCGACCAGGTGGCGATCGATGCGATCGCGGCCAAGGCGATGGGCTTTGATCCGATGAGCATCGAGTACATTCGGTTGGCGCACGAGCAGGGACTAGGCGTCGGCGATCCGCGCGAGATCGAGATCGTCGGCGACGACATCAGCGGAGAGGACTGGCAGTTCAGCATCGGCGTGAACTTTCACCGTGTGATGGGTTGGCTGTCGTGGTATGGTCCGACCAAAGTACTGCAAAAGCTGATCTTTCGGACGCCGCTGGTGCATTTCACCGAGTTCATGTCAGAGGCGTACCACGATTACTACCGCTGGCCGCTCAAGGAGCGTCGTGTGTACGAGCGCTGGCGCCAGGAGAGCCCCTGGGGACGGTTGTTCGACGAGTATCTGGAGAAGGGGTACCTGCGCTAGTTCCCAGTAACGGCCGTGGGGGACCGGCGCCCGGCTGGTCCAACAACACGATCGCATTGCTACAGACTCCCAGAGGCCGCACCTCTGGGAGTCTGCTATTGCAGACCCGCCGACTCGCGCTCGATGCTGCGCCAAAGGCGGGCAGCCCGATGTCGGCGTCGACGGCGCCGATGCGAACGGGTATAATGGCGCTGGATAGAACCTCAATGCACGGGAGGTAGAGGATGGGTTTGTGGGACAAGCTGCGCAAGGCGCTGGGCGGATCGGCCCCTGCCAAGACCCAGGGCGACCCGAATGCCGTCTGGCTGTACTTGCGCTGTGGACGTTGCGGCACCGCGTACCGAGTGCGCGTCGATCGGCGCAACGATCTCAGCCGCGAGGATGGCCCGGGCGAGTTCCTGGTGCGCAAGCAGGCGATGGATAACAAGTGCTTCCAGTTGATGGAAGTGGAGGCCTGGTTCGACGCCAACTATCAGATTGTCTCGTCGGAAGTCAGCGTCGGCGAACTGATCACGGAGGAGGAGTACAAGGCGGCCCAGCCGAGTTAGCTGGACCGCCCTGTTGGCGTCCCAAGGTCAAGCGTCGTGGTTGCTTTGCGGCTGTGCGCGCTGCCCTGCGCTACTCGCTCGCCTCGTGGGTCAACACGATCGCTTGGGCGATCTCTTTCATCGACT
>JAAYZX010000066.1 GCA_012514635.1 Actinomycetota bacterium | reverse complement strand
TGAAGGCGGGTGAGAAAATCAATGTGCTCGTCGAGCTTCCTTGCCAACTGAGCTAGTACATCGTTCTTGTCGATACTGTAGGGCACCAGATCGCGTCTACCTTGTCCCAGCCGGTTTCTGGCCGTTTTGTAGTTGAAGCGGTCCCACTCCCGATATCCACGGATGGCCTCAGTTGCTGCTGAGTAAATAGCACTCATCTTGGTGGGCACTAAATCGCGGAGTTGTTCGGCCAGATTTGCGGCGGCTCCGTACTGCCCGTGGTTGAAGAGAAGAGCAAGGGAGGGTAGCTCATCTTCCGCCATGTCTTTCCAGGGATTGGTCTCTGTGAAGATTCGTTCGCGGCCGTCGAGCACCACCCCGACCCCACTCTTGGCTCGTCCTTTGGGGTCTGCAGACCCTATATATGTGTAGCGGGAGACGCGTTTGACCGTGGCCAGCAGTACGGCGCCGGACATGACTTTGGTGCCGCCTGTGTAGTCCACAGAGAGATGTCCCCATCCCACTTCCCACTTCTCGAGGATGGATTGGAGGTTGTCGCGGAGGGCGCGGTAGCAGGCGCTGAGCGATTCGCCGTCAGGTGTTACGATCCAGTCGTGATGTTGAGGGTGAAAAGTGAGTGCCGGTAAAATAGCCGAGGAAATCAGGCCTTTGCTCTCCTCGGTCACAAAGAAGCAGATGAACTGCGGTTGCTGCTTATTGAGTGAGTAGATCACCGGCGCCGGAGAGCCACCCACAGTGAGCAGTACGGCACGGGCCGGTTCGTGAGATGGTTGATGTGTTTGGGGTTCAGTCATGAGCTGTTGGCCATGGTGTATGAAATGCTCTCCTGCTCTCCAAAGAAGAACTCCCGTACCATGCGAATGGGCAGGTCGGGAGCTAAGGTTTGGGCTCGGACCTGCGATTCATCGCAGCATACAGCTCCATATATAAAATACGATGGATCGATACGACCGTCAAACAGCAGCTCCCCCTCGGCGGCAGGTGCCGGCTGGTTGGCCGCAGGCTGTCGGCCACGCCGCAGATCGTCCCAGGGCATGTCGGTCCACTGTGATGCCTCCAAGATCCCAGTGCGCGATGCAAAGGGGTGTCCGGTGGCAAACCACAACCCTGTGGCCGTATTCAGGGCCTCCACGTTGCAGACCATTATCACCAGGTATTCCTGGCGATCAAGCCGGTACCGGCCCGTCTCCCAATCGTAGGCGAGGTTGGCAAGAACCGGAGTGCGCGGATCCCAGCGCAGAGGAAGGAAGGAGTCGAGGGATCGCTCTGTGCCGTCCGGGAGCACTAGATTGCGCGCACGCTCCGCTCGTACTACCGGTGACTGCAGGCTGGCGGTCTTAATCCCTGCTTCTTCCAGCGCCGTGCGCGACATAAGTCCTCCACTTGCAACTGAGGGAAGGTTTCCCACGTGCAGCAGGTGGTAGACGTGTTGGAATCCCTCACGGCGTGCCACCTCGGCGGGGGAGGGGGGAGCCGGTCTTGGCGACCGGCTCACATTATCATCTAGATTCATAGTTCCCCATCTCAGGTTGCCTCTTTGTTCCTCTTGCGTAGCCGCCGGCGTGGGTTATTGGGCTGAGCTAGAAAGTACATAACTCGGTCTGTCTCCCAGCCCAGTACCGTGGCTAAGGTTTGGGCCAGTGCGGGTTTGATGCGCTCCCAACGCTTGCGCACATTAGCCGGAGTCATACCCAGCGTTTCTCCGATTTCTATTGATGAGCGATTCTCCATGCTCATCGCAAACAGAGTGCAATCGCGGTCTCCGTGAACCTGGCGGAGGTTCTCTCTTATGACGGCCGGGTCAGGCAGTTGCCGTCTCAGCTCATTGGCGGCGAACAGTTGGTCCTCGGCGGAGGGACTGTGGCCCAGCTGTTGGGCGGCGCTGTTGCTCATGTCGACGGGGTTCTCGCCGGTAGCCAAGACTCGCTTGCCTTCGCGTGTTCTTCTTGTTCCGTAGCGATGACGCAGGAAGTCTATGAATCGCGACTTTGCCACGCGGCAAAGATGTCGCTTTTGAGTCTCTAAATCGGGGGCGGAGCTCATCGCCGCCTCCGCGGCCTGAAGCATGCACTCCATGGCCGCCTCGCTGTGTAGCTCGATGGATTTAGCGAGGGTTTGTCCGAACACTTCCCGCTCATGAGAATGCGCCCATATGTAGAGCTTCCGCATGAGCGATGTCTTGTCGTTCAGTGGTGGCTCCATTCACGGGCCTTGGAATCATGGTGCCGGTTGGACATGCGCGCTCCTCCTCGGACTGTGGTGCTAGATATACGGACCCATCTTCCAATCTGTGACGCCGGGGTGGGTGTGAACCTGCGTTTTTGTGGGCTCTTATGTCTGGCGAGTGGTAATGTCTTGGACTTGGACATACCTGTGCTCGCGTGCCGCTTCGTGGCCCGGGCGCGTTTTTATTCAGTGCCTTCTGGGATTGGAGCAAATCCCTCCAGACTCAGCTGCTCTGGAGCCGTATCGTGGGACATCGCAGCCGATGCGGAGTGGACTTGTGCTTCCGGGGGCGTAGTCGCGCGGCTAAGCAGACACTCAGCGTCACTTCGATGCAGTCGCCTGCGATTCTGCATCGCTTTCTCACCGGAGCTGTTAGCGTAGCAGAAAGTGCAGCCGTGTAGGCATGAATCATACATGCCGATATCACGGCTTCTGGCGCAGCCACATGCCTGACGTTGTCCGGTGTCCTTGCCGATGGCGTTGTGGGAGCCCACCCCCAGTAGACCGGGATCGATGCAGCGCCCACGGGCTACGCTGCAGGCGGTGAGATCCAAGGATTCGGCGCACGCCTCTACCTGAAAACCGTATGCGCCTGCGCACGAGGCGATCTCGCAGGCCAATGTGCGCATTTGATCGGCCGGGGGGTCCGTGACGAGTCCCTGGAGGAGGGGGCTGCCGGTGGCTCTGAGGTTGCGCTCAGTCTTTCGGTATACATCGAGGAAGCTGATGACCAAACGATTGCCCGCTCCCTGCAAGGCCTGTGCGGTGCGCTCGATCCTGTCCAGGTGATAGGGACGACATAGAGCCTCACTCAAGATGATGGGGTCGTAACGCCACACCACCCGTTCGGGACCCAGTCTTCTACTGAGACAGAGGAAAGTGTCCACCGCATCTTCCCAGGAGGGTGAGTTCGGTTCCAGGTCCGGTGGATAGGAGGTGATGGTGAATTGGAAGTAGTAGCGAAAGCCAAAGCAGTCTAGCTCCGAAAGTCGCGCAATAAGGGGACGGGGGTTTTTGCTCCAGAAAACGATGCCCACCACGTCGGAAGGGAGGAGGGAGACGCGTGATATCTGGCGCGGGTTGATGGGGTTGGGAACCAGCACATGTCCCGCCTCTATGCGCTGCATAAACCAGGAGGTGTAGAAGGCCGGGATATCGGTACGTCGGCTGACGCTGATGATATTGGGTTTGGTCTTGATTGCCATCCCGCCGTTCTCAGTGTGGCGCCGATTGCTGTGGGAAGTTCGATTGATGGTCTAGGCTGCTTGACGCACCGGAGCAGTGTTTACCAACATCAAGCGCCAGGCAGATTTCATGGTCCTCCGTGGGAATAGGCACCCGGTTCTTTGGCTGAAATGGATGGGCATATGGTACACATTCTCATCGGCGCGCTTGAGCACTAACGAGGATGCGGATGTGTTGGAAATAAGATCATCCAGCCTACGGACTATTCTGTCTTCGGTTCGGTCCAGAAAGCCCACAAAGCAGCTATGTGGCAAGAGCCCCAGTTCCACAGATATGTCATTCCACAGTCTGATGGCTTCTTCATCGCTTCCCAGCTCGGACCATACCCAAGAGCATAGCAGGACATGGGGTTGTAACTCGCGTACACTCGAGGCTACTGTATCTGCAGGATACATCTCGTGTTGAATGCGGAGCGAGTGTAGGTGAGGAGCGTAGTCTCTGCTCACTGAAGTGATGACGTGTTGAAAGACCGGCTCCCACGCCTGCTCTGAGTCAAGCCCAATGAGGCGGACGGTGGTATCGTGCGATAGCAGCC
>JAAYZX010000065.1 GCA_012514635.1 Actinomycetota bacterium | reverse complement strand
TCGAGATCATAGGGCAGAAACTCCCGGGCCACGAGCGCGCCTCCTGGTTGGTTTCCAGCCACACTACCCGCCCGGCCCGGGAGAGTCTAGACTTCACCTGCGGGGATTTCCCGACAGGCTCCTAGCCAGCTTCTTCTACCTTCATCTACCTCGTTAAAGGCAGCGGAACGCTTCTGGGCAACTTCCGGACGCGTCACACGCTATGGTGGCAGCTCAATATGGCGGTAGCCGCATCTCTAAAAAGAGCGGAGTTTCCATGAACCAGACAGGTTCCAGTGTTGCGCACCTGACGTTCAGGCTCAACTTCACGACGTAGCTGCTTCACGGCCTCAATGATATGGAAGATCCCGGCGGGCACACCTGGGTGACCGTGTGATAAAAGCCCACCATGCGTGTTGGTAGGAAAATCACCGTCCACTTCCAGTCGCCTATCCTCGACAAAAGCACCACCCTCGCCCCGCGGACAGAATCCCAACGATTCCAGATGAACAAGCATCGTGATAGTGAAACAATCGTAGATCTCGGCAAAATCTATGTCCTCGGGGCCAACACCTGCAGCAGCATAGGCATCTTTACCTGAACGAACAGCTGCAGAAGTAGTGATGTCTCGGTTAGGATCCGTATATTCTAGTTCGTGGGCCTCGCCGTAACCTAGAACGTAAACGGGGGGTTTGCGAAGACTCCGAGCGCGGTCCCCAGAAGTGACAATGAAGGCACCGCCGCCATCAGAGATGGGAGAGCAATCAAGAAGATGTAGGGGCGAGCAGATCATACGAGAACTCAGTACATCTTCGATAGCAATGGGCTTGCGAAACTGGGCCAAGGGGTTAAGGGAGGCATTCCTCCGTTGTGAAACCGCCACCTGAGCTAGCTGTTCGCTGCTGGTACCATACTGCAGCATGTGCCGACGCGCAGCGAACGCGAACATAGCTGGCGTCACAAACCCAAAGGGAAGCTCATACTGAGGATCAAAAAACTCCGCCATCAGATCAATGGCGGTCCGCGCACACACCGTGAAGAACGGGTCGGCAGCGATCACCAATACTGTGTTACATACACCCGCGTTGATGGCGTTACAGGCCTCGCCGAGCGCATGACACCAACTCACACCGCCGCCCATAACGAGTCCCGAACTGTACCGGGGTCGCATGCGAAGGTACTCTGAGACCACAGCGTTATGCATGAACACATTGCGGAGAAAAGTACCTCCGGTAATGAGGCCGTCGATCTCTTCTTTCCTAAGGCCTGCATCCTGAGCCGCCGCAACAGCCAGTTCCGCATACATCTGCATTGAATCCCGATCCGGGATACGACCAACCTGCGTCTCCGCGATCCCAGCCAACGCGCATTGCTTGGGATTGAACGTCATAATTCAGCCTCCATCACACGAGCCCGAACACCGGGAACACAAAGCCGGAGTTCGAATCGATTTCAAAATCGCATCTCACCTGAGCACCGATGGCCGGAGTCCGCTCTGCACCGTGGCGCAGCATGCCAAACACACGGCAGCCTTCTTCCAGCGTGATCAACGCAATAGTGTATGGTGTTAGGAGTTCGAATGCCGCAGTAGCGCCTGCCTCTACCGTTGTAAAACTGTAAATGACGCCGTTACCAGAAGCCTCGCGCCAGACGAGAGCAGAACTCCAGCACTCGGGGCAGATGATGCGCGCAGGAAAGAAGACGTGGTGGCACTCGGAGCATTCCATAAGCATGAACTTGCCCTCTTTCAACTTCTCCCAGAATGGTGCCGAATCCCAGTCTACAAACGGCACTGTTCGGTTAACATCCATACCCATACTCCGTTTTCTCGTAATTTCTCAGCGAACCACGAATAGGATATCGGGTAGACTACAATAGTAGAATGGATGTTTGTCCAAATTGTGTCGTCAGAAACTGTAGCTTTTGTCTAGAAACCGTCCTACCAAAGGGGGGCATTTTCGGCGAGAGCCGCGTTGAATGACGCTACTGACGCATTGGCAGTAGTGGAAAGGTGGACACCCCCTCATATCACCGCCATTTCATGTGGATAACCGGAGGCTGGATAGATGGTCTCTTCTTTCCTAGGAGACATGGCGCAAGCCGTTAGAGCCGATACCGAAGCCACGGAAGTCATCATTCTCGTGAAAGACTCCTACATCGGCACCTGGACTGGGACCACTGAGTATCAGGATACACCGAACGCACCCTCGATATCCTTATCCTGGTTTACGGGTACCATCGAGAGAGCGAGGAGTGAGGAAAACAGCGGCTGTCACGTGGCTTTGGATGACGGACGTAGGGGCGACTTTGTCCTACTCGCGGATACAGTAGACTTGACAATAGGTGCAGTATTATTTGGAATTACTAGTTCTACGCAAGCGTCTCGAAAAAAACTGATCAACTGTGTGCGCAGTTGCCTATTCCGGTCATTGATCATATCAGGTGTGGGGAGCAAATTGCTCATACGGCATGGCTGCAATGCCAAGCAAGCGGATGTCCACCGCACAACGTCTTTTGAAGTAATCATCGCCCGATGCTCATCACTTGCTGCTCGGCTCTTGGGAGCAGAGAGCGCTGGCATCATGCTCCATGACCTCCACACGAACCGCATGACCATTGTCAAACCAGCTTTTGGAATAGACGACGAATCGCTTCTGCGACAGTACTGCGTTTCTCTGAGTTCACCAGCCAACTCAGTAAAAGTCTATCGAACAGGAACACCCTATATATCGCATGATTGCCTTTCAGATTCAAGAACTCCACTTTCAGTGATGCAGGGCCTCAAGGTATTCAACGTACACAAGCTGTTAGTCGTCCCCTTGCTAGGCTGTACTGGACCCATCGGCGTCATCAATGTGGTCAACAAGATGAGTGGAGAATTTTCCGAGGAAGATGCACGCATTGTCCAAGCAATGGGTACCGTTTTTGGCAGCCTTATAGAGGAACATCGTGAACATGAAAGACTGTCGCAAGAGCGCACGGTATTGGAGTCGCGGCTGAAAGACAAGTCGAAGGAGTTAGAGTCGATCAAGTTCCAAGTGACACTCACAGATACACTGCTGTCCTGCATGGTATCGGAAAACATGGGTCTTAAACCAATGATTACAAAGCTGTCCATGCTACTCAACCGACAGTTGGCCGTGTACAACATGAATGGGGTTATTGTAACCCAAGAACCCCAGCAGAGAGGATGTCTGGCCGCCGGTTTGGATACGAGCTTCTTTGTCCGTCTCTCTTCTTCAGAAAGGAAAACACTCATTTTCGACAAGAATAACGTCATGGACGATATTACTCCGACAAATGGTGGCGCCAACGGCGCGCTCCCCCACGTCTGCCTTAGCTCCACCTGTGTCGTGCTACAACCCATCGCGGCAGGTCATCGGATACTAGGGTACTTAGCCCTCAGCGGATTTGATGACGACTCCTTTACGCAGGAGGATCGACTAACCACCGAACGTGCTTGCACGTATCTGGCTGCTGAGATTATGCGACATCAGGCCGAATTGGGCACAGCAGAGACACGTGGCTCAGTTTTGGTTAACAGTCTACTGGACGGTTGCTCTTCCATGGATCAGCTACGTGACGTTTCAAGTAGTCTCGGCCGTTCCATTGATCCACCGTTTTGCGTGGTGGTCGCGCGCAGACCTCGCCAAGAAGACAAAACGCCTGTACTCCATAATGCAAACGCTTATCTGCGCATACTTCGATCCCTCTTCGAGGCAGTGGCGGGACGCAACTGGCTCATGACACATCGTCAAACGGAATGGGTCGCTATCTGTGCTTTGCGAACCTTGGACCCAGTAAGAAGAGCGATTGCGATGGAACCAACTCTTCTCGGTAGCCTCCTGACTGCGACCCTGCAAGACAGAGGGGAAATCGAGTCACTTCAGATCGGTATCGGACCGGCATGCGAAACAGTGGAAGCAATCCCGTCTTCGTACAATGAAGCCCGAGTAGCAGCCATCATAGGACCTGTGGTCCACAAATGCACCATAACATGCGCCGAAGATCTCGGCATCTATCGCCTACTCGCTCAGATTGGACAAAGAGATATCTTGATACAATTTGCCTACAAAACGCTTCGAGGCTTGATGGACGAAGACTCCATTAAATCCACCCGATTGATAGCAACCCTAGAATGCTATCTAGACTGTCATGGCCACATTAGCCAAACATCCGAGAAGCTCTTCATACATCCTAACACTCTACGCTATAGACCCAGTTGCATTCAGGAACTCCTCAACTGCGATATCAATGACCCTACAGATAGGCTCAGTCTGACTGTATCAATCAAGGCTTTCCGTCTCGCAAGCATGATGGATGAAGACATCTCCGTTCCCATCTGAAGAAACTGTCATCAGGCAAAACGAGGGGCCACTTGCTTGATGACACCGTGCCTCAGCCCTGCAAACGTTCCAGATAGGCTATGTCGCGCACCGATCCGGTGATGCCGGCCAACAACCGCAACCGGTTGCGTCGCACCGCCTCATCCTCCGCCATCACCAACACATCATCGAAATACCGGTCAATCGAGGCCCGCATCTCGGCCAACGCTTGAAGAGCATCCGTATACCGACCATCTGCCGCCGCCGTGGCAGCCGCCTTTTCCGACTTTTGCCACACCTCATAGAGCGATGCCTCAGCGGGCATCTCGAAGAGGGCGGGATCCACATCGCCCGCGTCGGCCGCCGGCAGTTTTTTTGCCAAATTGCTGGGGCGGGTGAAAACCACTACCAGGTCGTCCCACCAAGGCGCTACGCGCGCGGCCTGCACGGCCCGCGCGCGCGCGGTCAAATCAAGGAAGGCGTCTGAGGTGGGCAGTACCGCATCTACCAAGTCGCGGGCAAGACCCTCATCGCTGAGGGACCTGCCTAACCGTTCCAACACAAAGTCAACCACCTGCGGGACTACCTCCGCCGCGCTCACCAGATGTGTATGCCCACTCAGTTGCCTATAAGCAAACTCGACCAGTTCCCGCACACTGTACGAAAACCTCTGCGTCGCAGCAACGCCGACCATACCCATCGCCGCACGTCTCAAACCGTAGGGATCCTTAGACCCCGTAGGCGGCTCACCGCAGGCAAACGCAGCCACGATATTGTCGATCTTCTCGGCCGTCGCCAGCAAGGAGCCTGAGATGGTCTGTGGAACAGCACCCTCCGCCGCGTCGGGAAGAAACTGCTCACGGATGGCCTGTGCCACCTCTTCCGGAAAACCCTCCAGCCGGGCGTAAGTCTGTCCCATGGTACCTTCCAGATCAGCGAACTCACGTACCATGATCGACACCTGATCGGCTTTAGCCAACCGAGCTGCTTCAAGAGCACGCGTCTTCACATCGGCTTCTGCCTCCACGGCATCGGCCAACCATCCCGTCAGCGCCACCAGCCGATCAGTTTTGGCCTTCATCGACCCAAGCTTCTCATGGAACACTACCCGATCCAGATTGTTTGCCATCTCTTCGATGCCGGTTGCTACGTCCTTGTCAAACGAAAACTCAGCATCCTCTATGCGACCTTCCAGCACCCGCAGGTTGCCCGCCAGAATCTGATCTGCCCATTGCGGATCACCGTTCATCACAAAAAGAAACCGATTGGACAGCACCTGCTCCGAATCCAGCAGCGGAAAATACCGCTGATGCGACTGCATGGCTATGATGAGCACCTCTGAGGGCAACCGAAGGTGTTGCTCGCGAAACGTACCCCTGAGCACCGTGGGCCATTCCACCAGATACAGCACTTCCGCCATCTTGTCCATGGGATCCGTATAGTGAAGACCATCCATAGCCGCCAGACGATCCATCTCGGCGCGGATGCTCGTTTCACGCTCTTTCTGGTCCACCATAACGGACGCCTCCCGCAGCTCCTCCACATACTCAGCTGCGTCCGCCAGTTCAACCCGCCCACCCAACCAACGATGGCCATAGCTGGTCCGTCCCGACTTCACCCCCGCGATCCGGAAGGGCACTACATCAGTGCCCCACAAAGCCACCAACCAGCGCATAGGCCGCGAGAATCGCAGATCCTTGTATCCCCAACGCATGTTCTTGGGGAAGTA
>JAAYZX010000010.1 GCA_012514635.1 Actinomycetota bacterium | reverse complement strand
TGCGAGTAGGCACTTCTGATGTAGCCGCCCCCCAGGGAATGCGCGACAGTTGTCACTTTGGAAGCCCACTCTCGGGCCAGAGCTTTAATCGTCCATTCGGGTACCCCACACTTCTCGGAAGCCCATTCCGGAGTCTTCGGGATACCGTCCTCACGCCCCAGAACGTAATCCGCGACCTTCTCCATTCCGACCGCGTGCGTGGCGACGTACTCCTTGTCCCAGGTGTCTTCGGTCAGCCACATGTAGATAATGGCCAACTGAAGTGCCGCGTCGGTGTTGGGCAGTACTGGAATCCATTTGTCCGCATGCACGGCTGCGCCGTAGTTGAGATCGGGGCATATGAACACCTGGGGAATACCGATTTCCGTCCAGTAGTATCCCATCATACTCGTCATGCCAGATACATACGCCCAACAAGTGGTCTCGGTATCATAACCCCAATTCAGAAGCAAGTCGGTATTCTCAGCAATATCCTTCACGAGATTAGCAATGGGAAACATCGCACCCGCACTGTCATCCATGCCCCACACGTGCTTTGCACCCCAATACCAGCCTTCCCAGCTATCAGGATTTCGAATCTGATAGGTACATCCACCCAACAGCTTCATTAACTCAAATTGACATCCGTGGGCCGCATGAACAATCTTTGATTCTGCATGGCCATCGCCCTGAGCAAGAACTGCGTATGATCCGTATATCTCAACAATCCTTGTAACCTCTTTTGCAACAATATCTATTGCTTCTTCCCAAGATATACGCTTATATTTGCTCTTGCCCCTATTCTGCGGATTTCGCTCACCATCAGGGTCCCAATCCACCCTCTTTAATGGGTACTTGATGCGATTGGGTGAGTAAACGCGCTTCTTATAGGCCAGGCTATACGGGGCAAGCCCAACTCTCCAAGTCGGCCGCCAGGTCTTTCCTCGGGCCTCGATCGTCCATGGGTTGAGCTGCTCCCTATCATATTTCCAATCGAAGTGGAGCGGCCTGATTCTAAGTATCTTGCCGTCTTTTGTGTCGATACAGGCAGGCATGGCGCCGTGTCCGCCAAGCGCCATCCCTTTGATGTAGGTATCGTCGGCTCCCGCATTCGTGAAGGTCTTGCCATCGGGTGTGAGATCACCGTCGAAAGCGGGGCGATTGGGAGATCTGCCCATTGGTCACGCTCCTTCGTAAGTCACGGCAGGGTTTGTACTGATGGTCCTTGGCTCACATACTGTTCTACGGGCGGTCGTAGCATGCGGGAGCATCTCGCCATGTGTTTTCTCTTCACCGTCACAGACCAACTCAATACACTGTCTAGGCGAAGACAAGAGCAATTTGCGGAAAGATGACGAGCAAGGCTAACAACAAGATCATTGGAATCAAAAATGGAACTATCCCCCGGAAAATTTCAGACAAAGGTACATCAGGCGCTACCCCGCCGATTACGAATACGTTCACACCTATGGGCGGTGTTATGAGACCCATTTCAACAGTGACTGTTAGTGCTACCCCGAACCATATGGGGTGTATACCAAGCGCCACAATCACAGGAAACAGTATAGGTACTGTTAGCATCACACTAGCGACTGTATCGAACACAGATCCTAAAATGATATACATTACCAGGATAGCTATTATGATAAGAGTGGGCGATATACTAAGGCTATCCACAAAGGATGCAAGTTCGTTAGGAAGCTGCGAAAGAGTCAAGAACCGGTTGAATACCATGGTGCCGATTACGATCGTGAGAATCATGCCCGTCAGTCGTACGGTGTCGAGAACAGCATCGAAGAAATCGCGCAGCCCCATCTTCCTTCTAGCCAGAGCGATCACCAAAGCCCCGGCTGCTCCCACGGCTCCGGCTTCGTTGGGTGTGAAGAGTCCGCCCCATAGCCCCCCCAGCACCAGGACGATGAGTAACACCATATCGATGACTCCAGGAAGTGATGCGAGCTTCTCTCTCATGTCCCAACTCGCTCCACGCGGAGCAACTTTGGGATTGCGGACTGCCTGGAAAAACACGGTCGCGACAAACATTGCCGTGAGAATCACGCCGGGGACAATTCCCGCTAGAAAGAGGTCCCCGATGGATGTCTCGGTCAAGATACCGTACAAGATCATATTCCCGCTGGGGGGAATGAGGATTCCCAGGGTACCACCGGCAGCAACGCACCCCGTGGCCAGCCTCCTGTCATAGTTGTATTTCTTCATCTCGGGCAGAGCCACCGCACCCATGGTTGCCGCCGTCGCTACGCTGGAGGACGACACGGCAGAGAAGCCCGCACAGGCCACAACCGTCGCCATCCCGAGCCCCCCGGGCAAAGGGCCCACCCACCGGTCGACAGCTCTGTACAGCCGTTCCACGATTCCGGCTCGAAAGGCAAATTGACCCATCAATATGAACAGCGCTATCGCTCCCCATGTGTACTTTGAAAGCGTTGCAAATGGCTCGATACCAACCATACCCAGAGCACTATCAATCGAGGTTACGTACGCAAACCCCACGAATCCCATTAGAGCCATGGCAAAGCCAATCGGCATTCTCACAAACACGAGCACGAGAAGGGCAACCAAACAGACAACCCCCGTAAGTGTAGGGCTCATCTCTTGACCGCCTTTGCCACCCGTTCAATCATCTGTGCCAACAGCGTCAAGCATAAAACCACTAGTCCAACCAACAGCGCAAACCGCCATGGCGCCACCCGCATATTATAAAAAGTCGGTAAAAATTCACCGATGTGATACGCTTCCATTGTAGTAATGAAGACACGCCAAGTTATCACTATCCAGAGACCAAAATTTACCACACTAATTAAAGCAGCAAGTATGTTTTGCACCCGCACTGGTAGTTTTCTTGTTATTACTTCAATCTCAACCTGTCCGCGTTTAATGGTGGTGTAGGCGATTCCAAATGCAACCGCTACCACAAACAAAACCGACGCAAGTTCAATAGTGCCTTGGAGAGGAGTGAACGATATCCGCAACACCACATTGAGGACAACCGCCACCATCATCACGAGCAGGGCAAGACCCGCAATGAAAGCAAAAAACTGGCACAGATTGCCCAGGTACTTCTCCATACTGCTGGCGTACTGTCTGATAGACGACGGGCTTCGCAATGTTGTACCCCCACTATCTCCGCAGTTGGCCGTGTGCTTGGCCCCGTATTGAGGAGTCCGGGTGAGTTCTAACAAGGGCTACACGAGGAGCCTCTCGGCTCGAACTCACCCGGAGAGGTAGGCCAGAATCGGGCTCGACTAGATTGAGCGCCTAGTACGCATCGTAGACTGGGTAGTAGTCGTAGAGGACCTCATCGAAGTACTTCTCTTCGGCTTGCGCGATACCGCGAAGGACTTCTGTCCCCGGGTTTCCTTGATCCTCCTGGCGGGCTGCGAGCTTGTGGCCCTCCGCGTACAAAGCATCAAGTATCTTGGTCATCTCTTCTGGCGCTGGCTCGATGACTTCGTGTCCCTCGGTCTTGGCATAGTCTAAGGCACTCGCGACATCTTCATCCCACCGTAGGGCCATCTCGTCGCGTGCCCAGGCAGAAGCGCTCTCGAATACCGTTTTGACGTCGTCCGGGAAGGAGTCCCATGTCTCTTTGGTGACCAAGGTGACAAACACTCCAGTACACATGGGTATCCTCACGGCGCAGCTTGTGACCTCGACGAGTTTCATTGTCTCCAGCTTATCGGCCGCGATATACGCCCCCTCGATGATGCCCTTCTGGAGGGCCTGATAAATCTCGCCCGTTGGCAGATCCACCGGTGTTACGCCCACAGCGGTCGCCCACGGCCCCTGGCTCCCGGCGGTACGTATCTGTCTGCCCCGGAGGTCGTCCATAGTCTCGGCGCGATCTTTCAACAAGAAGTAGCTCGGGTGCTGGCCACAGACCCACAAGACCTGAAAATCAACCCACTCGTCTGCGATGGCTGGTGTTTTCCAGACCTCATCCATCAGTTTGGTGGCGACTACCGAATCCGGGCATCTGTGCAGGGCGTCTCCGGAGAAGGAGGTCAATGGGAATCTGGCTGGGGCCCACCCGGCAGGACCCTCCGCTATGTCTGCCATGCCGGTGAGGAGCGCGTCGAAGATCTTAGTCTGATCACAGAGAGTGCCGCCGGGGTACACCGTAATCTTGACCTTCCCGTTGGTCTCTTGCCCAATCCTCTCCGCCCACTCCTCAAGTAGCATGAAGGTGCCGTCATTGGTTGTGGGGGAAGCGGCGGCCAGACTGAGTTCGATGGGTTCCGTCACACTCGCTGATGTAGTGTCCTCGCCTGTGGTGGCTTCCGTAGCTTGCGATGGTTGCGTCACACTCGCTGATGTAGTGTCCTCGCCTGTGGTGGCTTCCGTAGCTTGCGATGGTTGCGTCACACTGGTTTCCTCACCGTCGTCACCGCAACCAGCTGTGAGGCCGATGAACAAGAAGGCGACCAGAAGCGCAGTAATAGCACATGACAGTCTTCTCACGAGAATTCCCCCCTTATGTGCTGGTAGTCCAGCCCGCTCACCCAGCGCCGTGATGAAATCGCCAGGTGCACGTGAGCGTGGACCCATCTGTCAAGAGCGTCACCCTGCGGTCGGAAGGCACGAGAACGCACCTAGAGACCTGGGGCTCTTACGGCGGCTGAAGCAGCATCTTCTCTCCTCCCTGAAGGTCTACAACTGCCCTGCATCTTAAGCGTTCCGCACCCCGTTGAAGACGCTGAAGTTGCTGGCTCGTCACTGGCCTGACGCTGAAGTGACTACTGGGTTAGTTCTGTATATCAGTTGGACCTTCACCAGTCAAGCACGCGACAAGCCCAGCCCCCGCAGAGCGGCGGTGCAGTCTCCTAAGAGAGATCTCATTCTCACCAGATTGTAGACAGCGGCAGTGAACTGGAAGACCCACCTCGCCTTGGCCCGCGGTGCCGAAGCTTGCCGAGTAATCCCACCGTCTTCATTCAGCCGAAGGCCTCCTCCGCGAGCTTGCGCTTCTTCTGGCTCATGCCGTAGCCCTTCCAGCTCGTCGCGCGACCCGATGGCCGAGTGCTTCTTCTTGCGGGCCACGTGGAGAGTGATGCCGACGGCCCGTAACTCACTCACGAACTCAGCGTCACATTAGGGTACTTCCAGTCGTAATGAAGAGGCCGGATACGCACGATCGTGCCGTTGTCGCACTCCACCTGCACGCTGTTGGAATCGGCCGGGATGCCCTGACAAATCTGAGGGGGGGCCCTTATGCGGGACCCCCCTCTCTCACACAACCCATTCTACTTGTCGGCGTATCGTTTGGTCTACATGTCGACAGCTACCTCGCAAGAAGTCCTAGCTCATCATCCCACGCTATTCGGCCGGCAGGATTCCCCGTAGCGGGTATGCGCCGACATCG
>JAAYZX010000064.1 GCA_012514635.1 Actinomycetota bacterium | reverse complement strand
GGGCACCGAGAAGACCATCGGCTACACCTACGACGCCGACGGCATCCGCTTGGTGGGGCCGACGCCCCCGTCGGCCCATCGCCTGAAGGCAGAATCGCCGACGAGGGCGTCGGCGCTACTTGGGCATCCGCACCAGCAAGACGGTGACCACCGGCACCGACCCGGCCACGGCCGGCCACACCGCCACCTACTACGTCGTGGACAAGAACCGCGACTACGCCCAGGTGCTGGCCGAGTGGACGGCCAGTTGGACGGGCCAGACCGCTCCCGATCCCGAGGACGATGACCTGGCGGTTACCTACCGCTACGGCCACGACCTGATCCAGCAGACCCGCGACCCGCTCGGCACGCCGACCACGCGCTACTTCCACTACGACGGCCAGATGTCCACGCGGCACCTGACCGACGCCAGCGGATCGCCGACGGACTCGTACACCTACGGGGCCTACGGCGATCTGTTGAGCCAAACCC
This sequence comes from Actinomycetota bacterium, assembly GCA_012514635.1. Lineage (GTDB taxonomy): Bacteria > Actinomycetota > Thermoleophilia > RBG-16-64-13 > RBG-16-64-13 > JAAYZX01. The sequence goes on along the minus strand of JAAYZX010000064.1, from coordinate 1,564 downwards.
AGCCCGGCGGCGGTCCGGCCACCCTCAACAACTACCGCTACACCGGCGAGCAACTCGACCCCGACCTCGGCGCGGCCAATACCCCCGGTACTGGCAACGCGGCCGGCCTCTACTACCTCCGGGCCAGGTACTACAGCCCGGGGCAGGGACGGTTCACGTCGATGGACACTTGGCAGGGCGACCCGTTCGCCCCTGCGAGTTTGCACAAGTACTCGTACTGCCAGAACGATCCGAGCAACCGCATTGACCCGAGCGGGCATTCCTTTACGTTGCCATCGCTACTGTCGTGGAAAGGCATTGCGATTACCCTCGCTGCAGCCGTAATTGGAACGTACCTGCTTGCGCCGCTGTTTCAGGCAATCGGATATGTTGTCGCAGATGCCTTCAGTAGCCAACCGAGTGATGTGAGTTTCATGAATCGGCATGACGCAGCTTGTTCCGCTTTGCCGTGGCCTGTGCTCTTCGCCGGCAATGGTTTTCCCAACACGGCGAAAGGTGTGATCGAAGAATACAAGAGCGATATCAAATCCGTGGCGTCTCAGACAGGCGTGCCTGCAGAACTCCTCGCTGCGGTGATCCTGGCAGAGATGATCCACTTCAACTACCGAGATACGTTCGGCGATATTATACCTGGTGACCACAGCATAGGCATCACACAGATTCGACCGATCATCATCTTAGAGCATGCCAAGGAAGAACCGGCATTTTGTCCTCCATCGTTGACAGCTTCAGACGTGAGAGCGAGGCTATGGAATCCTCCGAAGGCAATTGAATTGTTGGCTGGAGAGATCAGATACCATGCAAAGAAGAATGGCGTGAGTCTCGACAAGTGGGGGACAGCCAGTGAGATTGAGCGGCGTAGAATGGTGAGAGGTTTCGTTCAGTCAAAGGATAACTATTATGATCCTGATGGCCAGTTTGGCAAGACCTGCGGTGAACCTGCTTACCAGATAATAAAGCGGTATGCTCTGCTGAAGTAGACAGGAGATATGTGATGAAAGGACCAAGGCTTACGTGGCTGCGCCTCCTAATAGTAGCCGCTCTTGCGGGTGTGATCGCATCTATCCTGTTGAAGCCGATGGACGATCCGTATGCCGTCAAGGATCCCCCGCCGCCAGAGATAGCCCGCATTCTTCACGCTATTGCGAAAGCAACGCGGGCATATCTGGCCAGGACTGGTTCTGTGCCCCAAACGCTTGGAGATCTTCGCGATGTAGAAGTACCGGTAACGAACGATCACAACGCAGAGCGCCTTCAAATCGGTGATCTGCCACTGGAGGGGATAACGTATACCCCGGAGTTTCTGGGCAGCGCCGGGATTATCCTGGCATACGTTCCGGTTAGCGGGGACACAAGATTGGCGGTGTTGTATTACTTTCCAGATGAGGTAGTCATGCGCACGAAGGAGCAGCTGGATGCGGAATTGAGGGCGTTGCGAGAGGAGAGGCTGTCCGGGAAGGGTGGAAGCGCTGGTGGACTGCAATCCCAGCCGGATTAGAAACGGGGGAAGTCGCAACGGGAACACAGACGAGATAAGGGACGAGATGAGGTGTCAGGATGATTT
>JAAYZX010000063.1 GCA_012514635.1 Actinomycetota bacterium | reverse complement strand
TCGATGATGCCAGCCTTCGCTCAGCGCCACTCGCCCCTTGAATTCTTGCCAAGTTCCCCATTGACGCCCCCACAAAGAGTGCATATAATCGGATTGGTACTAAAGTCCTAGTATCCGAGTACTAGAAGTCGCCCCCTTCGTTGCCAAACTGCGCTGTATGTCCCGTCACTATGCTCCGCCGGCGCCCCCCACCCGGAGGGACCTGGCCCCAGTTCATATCCGAACCGCGCCCCAATCGTTGGCTGTCCAGTACATTTCACTAGCGCCCTGCAGCAGCAGGGATTCGCTAGCCTACCCCTTTCCGAAGATACTCCACCCCTTGGTGGCCGGCTGAGCTATCCAGGCCGGCGATCGTTTACGAGTATCCACGCGTGCCCGGCCGGGCAGTATCCGGTCGGACGCTCCCATGACTTGTGCAGCTAACATATGAAGACATAGCTACAATCAAATTTCTCTAGCATTCATCTCGAAAATTGTGGGCTCATCGTGACCGCGCGGCAGAGACTTCCTGCTTCTCTGCCCTCTATCACGGCTCTCATGCGAGGAGGCAAGATGGACGGCAAGCGTATCCCAGCTCTTTCCAACGTATTGACACTCTTGGTGGTTCTGGTACTGGGCGTAGGTGTCGCTATGATGCCGGCGCAGCCTGCTCGAGCTGCTACCGCGATCAGCTTCACCGGGTATGAGCTGCTCGGCAAACCAACCGACACGTCTATCACCGTGAACATCGTTCCCAACTCGGAGATCGAGTACTACTACCAGTACGGGACGACGTCGGGCGGGCCGTACTCGGCGACGTCGCCGGCTACTGCCCCGGCCGGCAAGCCACACGAGGTGGTCCTCACGGGCCTCTCCCCCGATACGCTCTACTACTACCGGATGCGCTACCATCTGCCTGGCGAATCAGATTGGGTCGATCGTCCGGAGTACTCCTTCCACACGCAACGAGCCGAGGGGAGCGGCTTTACCTTCACGATCATCTCGGACTCCCACGCCATGTACAACGCCGAGTATCGGCAGGCGATACAGAATGTCATCGGCGACGAGCCTGACTTTCACATCGATCTCGGCGACACCTTCATGCTCGACAGCATGACAACCCAAACCGCCGTCAACAACGCCTATCTGGCGCAGCGGGATACGCAGTACATCGGCGGGGTAGGATCCCGGGCGCCGATCTTCCTGGCATCCGGGAACCACGAGAACGAAGAAGGATGGAACCTGGACGATACCTTCAGCATCGCCCGGGCGAGCATTCAGGCCCGTAAAGCTTACTACCCTATCCCGGTCACCGATGGTTTCTACACCGGCAACCAGGACCCACTGGCAGCAATCGACGAGGCCACATACGGCGATAAGTTGCGTGAGGACTACTACGCCTGGGAATGGGGCGACGCGCTTTTCGTCGTCTTTGATCCCTTCCAGTACACGATGGCCAATCCATACGGGACGATGGCCGGCGAGGGAGGGGACGATCCGGCGACGGGTGACCGCTGGAACTGGTCCATGGGCGAGGAGCAGTTCAACTGGTTCAAGGAGACGCTCGAGAACAGCAACGCCAAATACAAGTTCCTCTTCGCCCATCACATGGTCGGTGGTACGCAGGACTACGTCCGTGGAGGGGCCGTCCCAGCGCATCTATTCGAATGGGGCGGCTACAATGCGGACGGCACGACCTGGGGTTTCGACACCAAGCGTCCCACCTTTGGAGAGGATCCGATCCATCAGATCATGGTGGACAATGATGTCAGTGCGTTCTTCCACGGGCATGATCACCAGTATGCCTATGAGGTGCGCGACGGCATCGTCTACCAGTGCGTGCCCCGACCCAGCATGGGCCTGGACTTCAACTACTACAACGAGAGCGATCCGTATACGGAGCGCGTGATAGGCAACGCCGGCCATCTGCGCGTTACGGTTATGCCGGACGAGGCGACCGTCGAGTATGTACGGTCGAGCACCACGGGCATCTCCCACACCTACACGATTGAGCCGAACGAGAGCGCCCCGGCCGGCGTGGTGACGCTGGACGGCCCGGCCTCCAGCAACACCGCACCCGCCAACAGCAGCAGCATCAGCTTCGCCCACACCACCGGGACGGGCATGAATCGGCTGACGCTGGCCGGCATCTCCTGGAACGCCGGCACCACGGCGCGCTCGATCGCTTCGGTGACCTTCTCGTACGGCGCCACCAGCCTCCCGCTGCAGGAGGTCTTCACCGAGCAGGCCGGCACCAATCTGCGCTGGGCCTCCATCTGGAGCCTGGAGGGGGCGCCGGCGGGGCAGGCTGGCACGGTGACGGTGACCTTCTCGGGGAGCGTCGCCAGCGGCATCGTGGCCGGCGCGGCGAACTTCGCCGGCGTGGACCCGACCACGCCCATCGCGGCCTCCGATGGCGCCAACGGGAGCAGCACCGCGGCGAGCGT
>JAAYZX010000062.1 GCA_012514635.1 Actinomycetota bacterium | reverse complement strand
TAGCTCAGTGGGAGAGCACCTGCCTTACAAGCAGGGGGTCGCAGGTTCAAATCCTGCTGCGCCCACTCGCTGGGCGGTGTACCATGAGCACTGGTAGGAGCGGCTGAGAGTAGTGGCCAGGGGGCGTAGTTCAGTTGGTCCAGAACGCCGGCCTGTCACGCCGGAGGTCGCGGGTTCGAGTCCCGTCGCTCCCGCTCCCAAATGGGGACCTCGTGAGAGGTCCCCATTTTCTAAGGAGCCATGGCGCTGCACACCGGTTGTCTGGGAGTGGACCGCCGCTCAGGATGCCCCTTAGTGCAAACAAAAAGGTCCCGAAGGACCTCTCTGTTCGGCTGCTGATGCGGCCGGCGCTCGCCTGTTGGGGAAAGCGTACCACAGCGCTTGAAATGCCGTCCGCTCTCAGATACCATCCTCCCATTCCAGCCGTGGCGGGGTAGCTCAGTTGGTAGAGCACATGACTGAAAATCATGGTGTCCCCGGTTCAATTCCGGGTCCCGCCACCTTATTTCAGCGATACTTTCCATTTTTGATGTGCCAAGTCGACAGCCAAGGTAATTCTATTCGGTTTTCCCAAGAGCGCTTTCCATGGCCCGCGCTGTTTGTCTATCGTCTTCCGGTAAAAGGTGTGTGTAGGTTTCGGCGGTGAGACTGGTAGCCGATGGTGACTTGGTCGCGTTTCTACTGGAGCAGGTCCTAGAAATCAAGGTCTTTCAAGGTCTTTCGCCGTGCTTGGCTGCCTGATTAAGATCATTGCGGCAAGGACGAAGAACAGCTCCTGGAGGAGTTCACGGTCACCGTAGCGCCTACGTCCGAACCGATGCCACAGAGGAAGAGGACTGATGGAGTTTCCCTTGAGTGAAATTGAGCTCATTCGTGTGACGGTCGTGGAGCGACCGCACCCTTATGAGCGCTCCTCGCCGATCAGGTCTCTGGCTAAGGGAGCCAGAGTGGTTGTGGAATTCATCTGCATCACGCGCAGGCTCGGGGAGACTGTGGCCCGGGTGTCCGGTCGCATCAAAGAAATCGAAAAGCGCGGAGAGGGCGTCGGAGAACAAGACACCAAGGCCATTCTCATCGACCCTATCCTCTCTGTTCTCGGATGGCGGCTCGATGAACTGGACGAGGTACGGTGGGAGTATCGGCGCAAACCGCAGGACGATCCCGTCGACTATGCTCTATTTGCTCTTCGCAAATCGCGTCTCTTCATCGAAGCCAAAAAAGCTCTGGGTACCCCCTCCACCAACGTAAGTGCGCCCGGCAGGTCTTAGGGTATGCGTCGGTGGTCGGTGTGGGCTGGTGCGTGGTCACAGACGGTGATGAGTATCGTCTCTACAACTCTCACGCAGCCGTCGATGCCGAGGATAAGTTGTTTCGCAGCGTACGGCTCTCCGACGAAGCCCAAACCGACCACATCGTGGAGACCTTGGGCCTTCTCAACAAGGAGACTCTGGGGGAGAATCTATTGGAGACGCTGTGGAAGAGTCAGTTCGTCGATCGCCGGGTGGAGGGAGCTCTGGAAGACGTCTTTCTGGAGGACGATCCTGGACTCATCCGTCTCCTGCGCAGGCGGCTGACCGAACCAGCGCCGGCCGAGATACGAGACTCGCTTCGGCGGGAGTGGAGCGGCGTACTGCAGGCTCGGCACGCGATAGGCATGGCGGTTATCGTCACCAGGACTGCCGTTCTTGATGCCGAATAGTCTTCCTATACGTGCTCGTGCGATCAGGAGGATCTTTAATGACCGTCGCGTTGCTGGGATTAATCGTAATGCTGGTGCTCGTGGCGGTGGTGCTCCTGGTCATCCTCGTCCGCCGCAACAAGCCTGATCTTGCGGGACTTGAACCACGGTTCCTCCAAGTCCTTCAGGCGATAGAGCGCGGAGACCGCGTGGTGAGAGAAGAACTGGGACGAAGCCGAGAGGAAGCGGCAGCGAATGCGCGGCAGGTGCGCGAGGAGGTTGCCGCAGGGGTCAAGGGCCTGGGAGACTCCGTCATTCGTGGTGTCGGAGAGCTGGGTGCCCAACAGAAGGCCCAGTTTGATACCTTCGCTACGCAGTTGGTCTCCCTGACCGACACAAACGAGAAGCGTCTGGGGGAGTTGCGGGCCACCGTTGACGACCGCCTCAAGCAGCTACAGACCGAGAACAGCCAGAAGCTCGACGAGATGCGCAAGACCGTCGACGAGCGGTTGGAGGCGACACTGGAAAAACGGCTCGGGGAGTCGTTCAAGCAAGTGAGCGAGCGACTTGAGGCCGTGCACAAGGGGCTGGGAGAAATGCAGGTGCTTGCAGCCGGCGTGGGCGACCTGAAGAAGGTGCTGACAAATGTCAAAGCCAGAGGTATGTGGGGCGAAGTGCAGCTGGGCAACCTGCTTGAGCAAATTCTCACCTCCGAGCAGTACGAAGCCAACGTTTGCTGTAGGCCCCCCAGTGCCGACAGGGTGGAATTTGCCATCAGATTGCCGGGTCCTGATGGCAAGAAGGGGGAGTCCGTGTACCTGCCGATCGACGCCAAGTTCCCGATTGAGGACTATCAACGTTTAACCGAGGCGCAGGAGAACGCGGACATGGCTGGTGTGGAACTTGCCGGGAAGCAACTCGAGGCCCGCATACGACTGGCAGCAAAGGACATCCAGGCCAAGTACATCAATCCGCCCAAAACTACTGATTTCGGCCTTATGTTCCTGCCTACAGAGAGCCTCTACGCCGAGGTGCTCCGCCGCCCCGGATTAGCCGAGTTCCTGCAACGCGAGTGCCGGGTAGTGATCGCCGGCCCGAGCACTCTAGCCGCCCTTTTGAACAGCCTCCAAATGGGATTCAAGACACTGGCAATAGAGAAGAGGTCCAGCGAGGTCTGGCAGCTGCTTGGCGCGGTCAAGACGCAGTTTGGGCAGTTCGGCGTGATCCTGGAGAAGGTGCACAAGAAGTTGGACCAAGCATCCACCACCATCGAGGATGCCGCGAGAAAGAGCCGAACCATCGAGAGAAAGCTGCGAGGGGTTGAAGAACTCCCTGAAGAAGCCGCCGCCGGGCTCCTTCCCACGGGCGCTGCAGAGGTTGACGATTAGCTCGACCTTGAGTCGTGCGGGTACCGCAGCCAACCCTCAACACCCGTCTTCCCGTCTTTTGGTTCGGCCGGCTCTTCGGCAAAGGAATGCCTGCGTCTTCTGCACGATGGGCCTCCATGTTGCGGTGGTTAGGGCAACACCATATCTGCGTGGTGTGGGTCACATAAAAGTCTCTGAGGCTGCATTCTAGCCACACGCTCTGTATCCGGGTGTTTAGCCGACGTCCGACCGACGTTGTACTATAGGGCGCAGGTTGAAGTAGGCTCGAGGCCGGTTCGGGCTGATCCGGCCGTCGAGCCACGGTTCCCTGGAGGTCGTTTGACTTGACGCCTGTCGCAGGAAATCGCTATCTGCCCGAGCGCGTCCCCGCGGTGGGCGAGCTCGTGCTCGTCCGTTCGCGGCGCTGGCTGGTCGAGGAGGTCGAGCCGGCCTCCGTGCCGGGGCTCTCGCCGGTGGTGAGTCTCGCCTGTGCCGACGACGACGCGCAGGGCCAGACTCTGCAGGTCTATTGGGACTACGAACCCGATCGCATGATAGTCGAAGACGAGGGGTGGGACGATCTCGCCGCCAGAGGCTTCGACACGCCCCGTCGTTTCGCCGCCTTCCTGCACACACTGCGCTGGAGTTCGGTCACGGCTACCGACCCCAGTCTCTTCCAGTCACCGTTCCGGGCCGGCATCAAGATCGACGCCTACCAGATGGAGCCGCTGCGAAAAGCCCTGTTGCTGCCTCGGGTCAACCTCTTCATCGCCGACGACACCGGCCTGGGCAAGACCATCGAGGCCGGGCTGATCGCCCGCGAGCTCCTGCTCCGCAAGAAGGCCAAGCACATCGTGGTGGCGGCGCCTGCTTCTGTCCTTGAGCAGTGGAGGGGCGAGTTGGAGGAGCGGTTCGGCCTGGTGTTCGAGATCCTCGACCGAGCCTACCTCGGCCGGGTAAGACAAGAGCGCGGTTTCGGCGTCAACCCCTGGCGCACCCACAGCCGTTTTCTCGTCTCGCACAACCTGCTCATCGACCCCGTCTACACCGACCCCCTGCGCGAATGGTTAGGAGACATGTTGCCCGGCAGCCTCCTCATCATCGACGAGGCCCATCACGCGGCTCCGTCCAGCGGCGGACGCTACGGCATCGAGACCAAGTTCACCCGGGCCATCCGCGACCTGGCGCCCCGGTTCGAGCACCGCCTGTTCTTGTCGGCCACGCCTCATAACGGTCACTCGAACAGCTTCTCCACTCTGCTTGAGCTCCTCGATCCCTATCGTTTCACCCGCGGGGTCAAAGTGCGCGGCAGAAGGGACCTTGAAGATGTGATGGTCCGGCGGCTGAAGGATGATATCCGCGAGATCCAGGGTGGCTTCCCCAAGCGGCGGGTCGTTCGTGAGGTGATCGATGACCTACCGGGAGACGCTCCCGAGATCGTGCTCTCCGATCTTCTCGATGACTACCGCACCCTTCGCGAGAAGCGTTTCGCCACCACTACCCGGCGCACCCAGGCGGCGGCAGGCCTCCTGGTGGTCGGCCTGCAGCAGCGCCTGCTCTCTTCGATCGAGGCTTTCGCCCGGTCGCTTGGGGTCCACCGCGAGACGGCCCGGCGTCAGTGGGAGAAGAGTGTGGGGTGCCGGACAGACGAGGCGCGGGCAGAAAGGGAGGCCGAGCGGTTCACTTCTGCCATCGATGGCGATGATGACCGGGCCGATCTTCCCGATGAAGAGCTCGAGGCCGAAGAGGCGGCCCAGCTCGAGGCGGCGACCGAGGCCCTAGAGGCGACGTCGCCTCGCGATGCTGCGGCTGAGGCGATATGGCGCGAGGAGCAGGAGCTGCTCGACCGCATGCAGGATATCGCCGAGCGGGCCCGCTGGGAGCCGGATGCCAAGATCATACGTTTGGTGGATTGGATCCGGGTGAACATGTGCCCGGGGCTGCCCGCAGTGGATGAAGAGGTGCAGGGCGAGCCACCCACTTGGAACGAACGCCGCGTCCTCATCTTCACCGAGAACCGCCAGGGGACCAAGGTCTATCTGAGAGAGATGCTCCAGTCTGTCATCGAGGGCACCGACCAGGGCGACGAGCGCATCGAGGTCATCGACGGTCTCACCAGCGGAGCCCGCCGCAAAGAGTTGCAACAGCGGTTCAACACCGATCCGGCCAAGGACCCCCTGCGCATCCTCATCGCCACCGACGCCGCCCGCGAAGGGCTCAACTTCCAGGCCCACTGCACCGACCTCTTCCACTTCGATCTTCCCTGGAACCCCGGCCGCATCGAGCAGCGTAACGGCCGCATCGACCGCAAACTGCAGCCTGCAGATGAGGTCCGTTGCCACTATTTCGTGCTCCCGCAACGGGCCGAAGACCGCGTGCTAGAGGTCCTGGTGCGAAAGACCGAACGCATCAAGAAGGAGTTGGGCAGCCTCTCCAAGGTGATCGACGACGAGGTCGAGAAGCGTCTGGTCAAATACGGCATCCGTCACAGCGACGCCGAAGGTCTGGCTGAAGAGTTGGACGACCTCGACATCGATGCCGACCGCAAGAAGGTCGCCGCAGAAGAGCTCGAGGATGCCCGCGAGCGCCGCGAAGAACTCGAAGAGCAGATCGAGCAATGTCGCACGCTTCTTGAGCGCTCTCGGGCCTGGACCGGCTTCGAAGAAGGCGCCTTCCGCGACGCTCTGTCTTCTTCGCTCGAGCTCCTGGGGGCCGAGCCTCTCGCCGCAGACAGCGACGAGGAGGGCCGCAAGGTCTGGACCTTCCCGGCGCTCGACCGCAAGGAATACGCCGACCCCTCCTGGACCGCCACCCTCGACACCCTCCGTACTCCTCGCAAGCGCGACCAGAAGCTGGCCGATTGGCGGCGTGAGGCCCCCATCCGGCCGGTGGTGTTCGAAGATGCGGGCGTGCTCACCGATGATGTGGTGCACCTGCACCTGGAGCAGCGGGTGGCTCAACGGCTCTTGGCCCGCTTCCGCTCGCAGGGCTTCATCTACCACGACCTGTCGCGGGCCTGTCTGGCCCAATCGGCCGATTCCATCCCCCGCGTGCTCCTCCTTGGACGCCTATCCCTATATGGACAACGGGCGGAGAGACTGCACGAAGAGGTGGTGCCGCTGACGGCCCGCTGGGTGGATCCGTCGAGGCGTGAGAGTGCCCTCAAACCCTACGGGCGCGAGGCCGAAACCCGCACGCTCGAGCTGCTCGAGAACACTTTGTCCGACCGCTCAGGACGTGAACCTGACGAAGCCATTCGCAAGAAGCTGCTTGAGTCGGCTCCCCGGGATGTGGAGGGGCTCCTGCCGCAACTCGAGAAACGGGCAGAAGATCTGGCCGCCACCGCCATCCAGCGTCTCCGGCAACGGGGCGAACGTGAGGAGCGGCTCCTGCGCGAGCTCCTTGAGCGTCAGCAGAAGCGGGTATCTGAGCAACTCGCCCGTTACGAGAAAGACGCCCGTCAACTCGCTCTCGACCTGGGGTTCGATCTGGAGGGAGTGGGGGCCGAAGAGAAGCGTCAGCTCGAAGCCGACGTCAAGTGGTGGCGCATCCGCCTGAAGCAGTTCGGGCGCGACCTTGAGCGTGAGCCCCAACGCATCCGCGACTTCTACGAAGTCCGGGCCACGCGCATCGAACCGGTGGGTCTCGTCTACCTGTGGCCGGAGACGAACTGATGGCCAAGAAGAAGCTCGACCCTGACATACTCGCGCATCTGGAATGGTTGGGATTCGTCCAACCCACGGGCCTGGTGGTCTCAGCGCTGGCGCTGATCAAAGCCGGAGCCATCCTCCAGCGTCGTGATGTAGAGGGGCAGACGGCTCTCAAGGAGTGCGTGGTGGAGCGGCCCGGGGCGGGGGAGGAAGAGTCGGACTGGTACCTACCCGATTTCGAGACCTTCGCCCGTCAGGTGCTCGGGTGGGGTTTCTCCCCCAAGTATTACGCAGGTACTGAAGAGAGCCCCATGCCCGAAGAGCTCGAGGTGGCATTGCCCGCCTACGGCGAAACTCTGCGCGCCGACTACGCCGTGCGAGAGCGTGAACCAGGGGAGGGACAGTCCGCCTGGCAGCTTCTCGTGCGCGTGCTCGATCCGGGTGAAGACATCGACCGGCAGACGCGGGGCGCGGGTCGTCTCGAAGCTTCTGAGCACGGCCGCATGGAGCGTCTCCTTCGGCAGACGGGGGTCCTCGCCGGCCTCATCTTCAACGGCGAGACGGTCCGCTTGATATCCGCTCCTCGGGGCGAGAGCTCGGGCTGGCTCGATTTCAAGATCCCTCACATGCTGACGACGCCCGGGCGGCCCATATCGACGGCCATGCGCCTGCTCTTGGGCCAGAATCGTCTGCTGATCGTAAGGCCCGGAGAACGTCTGACCGATCTTCTCGAAGACAGCCGCAGGTATCAGAACGAGGTGAGCGAGCGTCTGGCCGAGCAGGTGCTGCACGCGCTGTATGAACTCCTCCGCGGCTTCCAGGCGGCCGACGATGCGAGCAGGGGCGAGCTGCTCAGACACCAACTGCGCGAGCGGCCCGACGAGGTCTACCACGCCCTGCTCACGGTGCTATTGCGCCTGGTCTTCATCCTCTATGCCGAGGAGCGCGACATGCTGCCCGAAGACGAGACCTTCGTGCAGTACTACTCCCTTGCCGCTCTTCACAAGCGGCTGCGCGAGGACGCGGCTCTCTATCCCGACACCATGGACCAGCGTTTCGGCGCCTGGGCGCAACTGCTCACGCTCTTCCGCATGATCCACGACGGGGCCCGCTCCCAGGAGATGCACCTGCCCGAGCGGCACGGCGTGCTCTTCGACCCCGACCGCTTCTCGTTCCTTGAGGGACGCACTGAAGCCGGAGCCCGCCAGATCCACGAACGTATCCATCCACCGCTCGTCCCCGACGGCACCGTCTACCGGGTGCTGGAGAAGCTCCTGGTGCTGGACGGAGAGCGCATCTCCTACCGGGCTTTGGATGTGGAGCAGATCGGCTCTGTCTACGAGACCATGATGGGCTTCCGCCTGGAGACGGCACACGGACGCTCGCTGGCCATACGTCCGGCTAAGCGGATGGGAGCTCCTACGACCATCGACCTTGACGAGCTTCTGACCGTCGAGCCCGCGAAGCGCGAGAAGTGGTTCCGCGATCAGACTGACCAGAAGCCCGCCGCTGCCGTCACAAAGGAGATGAAAGCGGCTTCGACTCTGGAGGAGTTGCACGCGGCCCTCGACCGTGCGGCGGATCGCGCTGCCACACCCGACCTGGTGCCCCCGGGCTCCATGGTCTTGCAGCCGAGCGAGGAGCGCCGCCGCTCAGGCTCTCATTACACGCCGCGCTCTCTAACCGCTCCTATCGTGAGCACCACTCTGCAGCCTATCCTGGAGCGCCTCAAGGGTCCGAACGGCGAGCCGCCCCGGCCGGAAGAGATCCTCGAGCTCAAGGTCTGCGACCCGGCCATGGGTTCAGGCGCCTTCTTGGTCGAGACCTGCCGTCAGCTGGCCGACATCCTCATCGAGTCGTGGGAGTTCTACGCCGAGAAACCTGAGATACCGGCCAACGAGGACCGGCTGGTCTTCGCCCGACGGCTGGTCGCCCAGCGCTGTCTATATGGTGTGGATAAGAACCCGGTGGCGGTCGACCTGGCCAAGATGTCGCTCTGGCTGGCGACCCTCGCCCGTGAGCATCCCCTGACCTTCGTCGACCACGCACTCAAGCACGGAGACTCTCTGGTGGGCCTCACTCCCCGCCAGATCGAGGGTTTCCACTGGGACGCCAAGAAAGCCGGCGGTAGCCAAGCCTTCGTGGCGCTCGGCATACGGGAGCACACCGAGAGGGCCACTGAGATCCGGGAGCTCATCAGACAGGCCGACGACGATACCCCCGAGCAGGAGCTGAAGGTCCTCCTGGGAGAGGCTGAGGAGGAGCTGGCCCAGGTGAAGCCGGCAGGCGATCTGGTGACGGCCGCCTTCTTCCTAGGCGCCAGGCCCAGGGATAGGGAGACCAAGCTGGCGACATTCGTGGCTGCGGTGGAAGCCGGTGAGGCCGACAAGCACCAAGACATGCTCGCCGAATGGAGGCACGCCGACCCGCCACTGGTGCCCTTCCACTGGGAGCTCGAGTATCCGGAGGTGTTCCAGCGGGACAATCCCGGGTTCGATGCGTTCGTGGGGAACCCGCCGTTCGCGGGCAAGAACACCATGGCGGCAGCGAATCCACCCAACTACCCCGACTGGCTGAAGACGCTGCACGAGGCTAGTCATGGCAACTCAGACCTCGTGGCCCACTTCTTCAGACGGGCATTCGTCCTGATACGTGAAGCAGGAGCGTTCGGGCTCATCGCCACCAATACCATCGCTCAAGGGGACACACGCTCTACCGGGTTGGCTTGGATAGGCACCCACGGGGGAGAGATCTACTCGGCCACACGTCGACTCAAGTGGCCCGGGCTGGCTGCGGTGGTGGTCAGTGTCATCCACGTGTGCAAAGGCTTGCGCCAGGGCGAGAAGGTTCTAGACGGCCGACGGGTGGAGAAGATCACCGCCTTTCTCTTCCACCGTGGCGGTCACGACGATCCTGCGCGCCTTGTATCGAACGCCGGCAAGAGTTTCGTGGGTAGCTACGTTTTGGGCATGGGGTTCACCTTCGACGACACCGACACCAGGGGGGTGGCTACTCCGATTGCCGAGATGCATCGGTTGATTGAACAGGACCCGGCCAACGCTGAGGTCATCTTCCCGTATATCGGTGGTGAAGAGGTGAACACCAGCCCCACCCATGCCCACCACCGCTACGTCATCAACTTCCGGGAGCGAAGCGAGGAGGAGTGTCGGCAGCGCTGGCCGGAGCTGATGGCGATTGTTGAGGAGAAGGTGAAGCCGGAGCGCGCGAAGCTCACGAACAACGTCATCGGCCGCAAGAGAGCGAGGTACTGGTGGCATTACGGTTCATCGGCCAAGGAGCTGTACGGCGCCATCGCCGGGCTGGAGCGGGTGCTGGTCATCTCGCGCGTCGGCCAGCGCGTTGCCTTTGCTCTTCTCCCGGCGGGGATGGTCTACGCGGAGAGCACTGTTGTCTTCCCTTTCTCCACCCAAGCCGCCTTCTGCGCTCTCCAATCCCGCCCTCACGAGGTCTGGGCCCGGTTCTTCGGCTCGTCTCTGGAGGATCGTCTTCGCTATACGCCCTCAGACGTCTTCGAGACCTTCCCCTTCCCAGAGGACTGGGAGTCCCATCCCGTTCTCGAGCAGGTGGGCGAAGACTACTACGAGTTCCGTGCCGCTCTCATGGTGCAGAATGACGAGGGTCTCACCAAGACCTACAACCGCTTCCACGATCCCGAGGAGGATTCTCCCGATATCCTCAAGCTGCGGGAGCTCCACGAGGCCATGGACCGGGCCGTGCTCGACGCCTACGGCTGGACCGACATCCCCACCGAGTGCGAGTTCTTGCTCGACTACGAGGTCGATGAAGAGGATTCGGGGCGGCGGAAGAAGCCCTGGCGCTATCGTTGGCCCGACGAGGTGCGTGACGAGTTGCTCGCCCGACTCCTCGAGCTCAACGCCGAGCGTGCGGCCGAGGAGGCTCGGGCCGGTGCCGGCGCGAAGAAGTCCCGCAGGGGCAAGAAGGCGTCATCTGATACCGACCCCGACGTGAGGAGCCTGTTCTAGATGTCGTCACCAGAAGACACCGCCATCATGACGTCGCCTGAGGTGCGCGAACGACTGGTCGAGGCCCTCAAGCTCGACCTGATCGGGCCGTGGGCCGGACACCACCTGGCCGAGGAGCAGCTACCCGGCCACGTCAGGCCCTCCAACTGGTATCTGGCCGGTTTTCTCATCCCGGCCGACTCCCGGCCCGAAGAGAGCGCCGATCTCGATGAAGATGACGAGCTCGATGAGGTGCCGGTCGACGTCGGGCTCCCCGAAGAGAGCGCCGAAGAGCGTCGGGCCGCTAAGAAAGCCTACTTCCCCTCCTCCATGGGCCTGAGCTTCCTTGTATCTCCCGAGACCGAGCAACTAGAGGCGTTGGTCACCTGGGGCGACTACACGACCGAAGTGGTTGCCGACCCCGAGGGCAAGGAGTACTCCGTCTGGCAACGCCGCCCTCGCGAGGTGGTGGTGCCGTTCGTGGTCCCCGAGCGTGAAGCGGAGGTGCGGCTGCCTGGTGCAGAAGGGCTGGTGCTCCACGTGAGCGCCCGTACCATCTCGTCGGCTGCTCTGGCCGGCCATATCCCCAGGGGGACGCGGGCCGTCTCGGTGTTCCTCGTCAATCGCCGTCCGCCCGATGAGTCCAAGCCGGATCTCGCCTACGTCTTCCAGCCCGAGATCGCGGTCACCTCGACCACTCCGCTGGTGCCCAGACCCGACCCGCACGGCACCGATTCCTCCGATTGGGATGAACAGGTCGCCGACCTTCAATACCAAGATACGCCTGAGTACGCTGTGGGCCACGGGGTCTCTGCCGCCTGGGAGCTCTTGGACGGAGCCTGCCACACGGTGCGCACCGCCTGGATCCCTTCAGCAGAGGTGGAATACACCGAGACCACCGATCTTGAGGGTGTGGAGCTCTCCATGGTCGCACTGGGGAGCCTGACCGGGGGCGATGAGGCCCGCCGGGCTCTTGAGCCTTTGGTCGAGCGCTACCGGGAGTGGATAGAAGAGCAGAAGGGTGCCCTCGATTCTTTGAGCGGAGAGCGTCGCGAGACGGCTGAGCAACTTGTGAGATCGGCGGAGTCCGCCGCAGAGCGGATCGGGAGAGGCATCGATGCGCTCGCCGACAACCCTGACGCGCTCAATGCCTTCAAGGTGGCGAACCGGGCGGTGGCCCGGGCGCTCGAGAAGCGTCTGGACATCTCGGAGCCGAGTTGGCGGGCCTTCCAGCTCGCGTTCATGCTGCTCAACATCCCCGGTCTTGTGGATCCCACCGAAGGCGATCGCAAGACGGTCGATCTTCTCTTCTTCCCCACCGGCGGCGGCAAGACCGAAGCCTATCTGGGTCTCGCTGCGTTCGCCATGGTGCTCAGGCGTCTGCGCCATCCCGGGGAAGGCGGGCGGGAGGGCGCCGGGGTCACCGTCATCATGCGCTACACGCTGCGTCTTCTCACCCTCGATCAGCTCTCGCGGGCGGCGGGGCTGGTGTGCGCGCTGGAGCTCGAACGGGGGGAGGATCCCGAGCGCTACGGCGAGTGGCCGTTCGAGATCGGCCTCTGGGTGGGCAAGGCGGCCACTCCGAATGTCATGGGGCGCAAAGGAGATGGGCGCCAGGACACGGCCCGCGCCAAGACCCGCCAATACAAGAACGACCCCCATCACAAGGCGGCGCCAATCCCCTTGGAAGACTGTCCTTGGTGCGGCACCCGCTTCGGGGCCGACTCCTTCTCGCTCTGCGATGACAAGGGCCTGGCCGACTCCGACGAGCCCACCCAGTTGCTGGTGGGATGCATGAACATCGACTGCGAGTTCTCCGGCGACCGGCCACTCCCCATCGTGGCGGTGGACGAACCGCTTTATCGGCGTCTGCCCGCCTTCATCATCGCGACGGTGGACAAGTTCGCTTCGCTCCCCTGGGTGGGACCGAGCGGGGTTCTCCTGGGAGGAGCCGATCGTTTCGACGCCTCCGGCTTCTACGGACCGGCCGAGCCGGGTAGGGGATCACGTCTGGCGGCGCCGTTATTGCCTCCCGACCTCATCATCCAGGACGAACTCCACCTGATCACCGGTCCGCTGGGGACCATGGCCGGCCTCTACGAGACGGCGATCGAGGCGCTCTGCACGCGCGAGGTGGATGGTACCGTCACCAAGCCCAAGATCGTGGCTTCCACAGCGACGGTCAGGCAGGCGCAAGACCAGGTGCAGGCGCTCTTCGGGAGAGCGCTCACGCGGGTGTTCCCGCCCCAGGGAGCCGACCGGCGCGACACCTTCTTCGCCCATACCCGTCTCTCTTCAGAAATACCCGCCCGGCTCTATGTGGGGATAGCCGCTCAAGGACGGAATCCTAAAGTGGCGATGCGCAAGACCTATCTCGCCCTCATGGGAGCCGCTCAGCGGGCCTACGTCGAGGCCGGGGGCTTTGAGAACGAAGAGAACCCCGCCGACCCCTACATGACCGTGATGGGTTACTTCAACAGTCTGCGCGAACTGGGAGGGGCACGCCGTATCCTGGAGGAGGAGGTCCAGAACACCCTCAAAGCCTACGGCCAGCGCCGCCGCATCGGAGAGAAGACAGGGCTCTTCCGCGACCGCAGGACGTTCTCGGAGGTGGTGGAGCTCACCTCGCGGGTCTCCACCGACAAGGTGGCCGAGGCCCGCCGGCGACTGGGTCTGCCCTTCTTCGACATCAAACAGCGGGTCGATTGCGCCATCGCCACCAACATGATCTCGGTCGGTCTCGACGTGCAGCGTCTGGGGCTCATGGTGGTGGTCGGTCAGCCCAAGGCCCATGCCGAGTACATCCAGGCGACCAGCCGGGTCGGTCGTGATCCCACGCGGCCGGGTCTGGTCGTGACGCTCTTCAACGTACACAAGCCCCGCGACCGCTCCCATTTCGAGCGCTTCCGTCACTACCACGAGACCTTCTACCGTTCGGTGGAGGTGGGAAGCGTGACCCCGTTTGCGGCCCGGGCCCTCGATCGGGGGCTTCCCGGGGCGCTCGTGGCCATGGCCCGGCATGTGGATAAGAACATGACCCCGCCTCTGGGCGCGGAGAACATCGCCTCCCAACGAGAGCGGTTGGAGGAGCTCCTGCTGGAGGCGTTCCGGTCGCGCGTGCGGAGCCAACCCATCGACCAGGCGGATGAGCGCGAACAGGCGCTGCGCAGCATCCAGAACCGGGTGGTCGACCTCTTGGATTCTTGGCGCAAGGTCTTCGACGATTACGAGGCTGTGGGTGTGGCGCTCAAGTATCAGAAGTATGAGGGCAAGGAGGGACCCAAACCGTTACTGCGTGACCTACTTGATGAAGAGTTCGAGACCCCTCACCACGAGAAGTTCCGGGTGGGGCGCTCACTCCGTGACGTGGAGCCCGAGGTGGACCTCTTCGTAGAGAGTCTGACCGCCGCACAACCAAGGAGGCGGTCGTGAGCAGGGCCCACGGACAGCTGAGAAGCAGTCAGATCATCACCACCTATGGGCCGGGCGCCCTCATCGACCTACCCAATGACTCGGGTATCATCGGCGGTCTGGACGGGTGGCCCAAGACCAACGACCTATCCGAGGTCATCGAACCCCGCCTGGCCCGGAAGCTCGAGATGATGACGGGGGTGAGAGCAGTACGCCTCTATGCTCCTCCGCCGGCTTCGGATCATCCTGGCGAAGGTAGCCGGGGCATCCGCGTGTGGCGCTTCCCCGAATGGTTCGTGGTGCAAGAAGACCCGACCAAGCAGGAGGCGGGCCGGGGAGAACGCTCCCGACGTTTGGTCCACCGACAGCAACTTGATGAGAAAGGCCGCTGCGAAGGCCGAAAGGTGGTGGCCACCCGCTTCGTGCGGGCCTGCCCCAAAGGCCACGTGGATGACATCGACTGGCGGGGTTTCGTCCACAAAGGCGACCAGACCTGCACGCGATGTCAACTGTGGCTCGATGAGCGGGGCACCACCGGCGATCTGGCCGAGCTCTTCGTGCGCTGCCAAGGATGCGGCAAGACCCGGCCGCTGTATGAGGCCA
The DNA here is from genome assembly GCA_012514635.1 of Actinomycetota bacterium. GTDB lineage: Bacteria > Actinomycetota > Thermoleophilia > RBG-16-64-13 > RBG-16-64-13 > JAAYZX01. The sequence continues at coordinate 25,215 of JAAYZX010000062.1, read as the reverse complement.
GCGAGATCGAACAGAACGCACTCGGATTCTGCAGCGGACGTAGGCCCTGGCTGGGAAGGGACGCCCACGAAGACTGCTCCGAACACAGCCGCCTTCTGGTGCGTACTGCTTCCAACTCGTACTTCCCCCAGGTGGTGAGCGTGCTCTCGCTGCCGGACCGGGGCAACGACGCGGAGCGGACGGTGCGGGAGTTGTGGGACTACTTGCAGATCGTCGAGGGCGTCCAAGAACTCGCTGTCCTCAAGAAAGTGCCCGCTGTGGCCGATAAGTTGCTTCCTTTCACCGATACAGAGGTGCTGGGAGCCATCCAGGCGGTCAAGAGTGGCGGTGTCGCAGAGCGGCCGGTCAAAGAGGTGGAGCTCGATGCCATCCTCGCCGCTACTGAAGGGTTCGGGGACGACCTGATAGTCGACCAAGACTTCCACGTGCGCCGACTGCCCGACCATGTCTGGAGAAGGGACGGCCGATTGGAGCCGGTGGAGGCGGTCTACCAACTCCACCGCCTGCGCGAGGTCATGGCGCTCGCGGGCTTCTCGCGGTTCGAAGCCATCATGCCCGACATCCACGGCGAGTACGAGACCGATGTCGAGCGGGCTCAGATACAGCTCGAGCCCGAGTGGTTCCCCGCCGTCGAGAACAGGGGAGAGGGGGTCTTCATCCAACTCCGGGCCTCCGCCGTCCGCGATTGGCTCGCGAGGCCGGCAGTCGAGGAACGCCTCGATGATCTCGCCGGTGGACACCAGAAATGGAGCGAAGAGCGCAAGAGCGAACGCCCGTTCCCCGGCGGCCCTTACATCCTCCTCCACACGTTGTCGCACCTGCTGGTCCAGGCGCTGGCCATGAGGGCGGGATACTCGGCCAGCTCCATTCGGGAGCGCATCTACGCCGATACCGAATCCGAGCGTTACGGCCTCCTCCTGTTCACCGGCAGCTCTGACGCCGAAGGGACACTGGGCGGTCTCGTGGCTCAGGCCCGGCACACGCAGGCTCACCTGGAGAGGGCCTTTGCCACGGCGGCGCTTTGTTCCAACGACCCTATCTGCGCCCAGCACGCGCCCGGGAGCACCATGGAGAAGCGCTATCTGCATGGAGCCGCCTGCCACGGCTGCACCCTGGTCGCCGAGACCTCCTGCGAGATGCGCAACGAGTATCTGGACCGGGCGCTGGTCGTGCCCATCCTGGGAGTCGAAGACGCGGCCCTCTTCGATTTCGAGGGTGTCTGATGCCGAAGCGGTTGCTCGCCATGCCACCGCACGTCCGCGGACGTCTGGCAGAAGCTTTGGAGAGCGGCCTGCTGGCGCCTCCCTACTCCGTAGCCGCCCTGCGCGCGGTCGGCATCACGGAGGACGCGGCAGAGGCGGTAGACGCTCTGGAGGCTCTTGATCGTCTGGGGATAACCGGTCGAGGAGCCGCCGCCTGCCTCGCGATGATGGACGAAGCGGCATCGCGTTCCCGGCAGCCCGACCTGGTCTGGTCGGGGCCCGAGGTCACCGGCCTTCACGCCCGCGACACCCGTCGCGTCTACGAAGAGCTCCTCAGCTCGGCCGAGCGCTCGATCTGGGCGGCCACCTATGCCTTCTTCGACGGACCTAAGGCGTTCGAGGTGATCTCCGCACGCATGGACTCGACCCCGACCCTCGACGTGATGCTGCTCCTCAACATCGAGCGCAAGTACGGAGACACTACCTCCGCCGACGCCCTGGTACGGCGCTTCGCCGACCGCTTCTGGGGCGACGAATGGCCCGGTGACCGCCGCCCGAACGTCTTCTACGACCCTCGGGCCCTCGAGCTTCCCCGCCCCAAAGGCGTACTTCACGCCAAAGCGGTGGTCAAGGACGACGAGGCGGTCTTCATCACCTCCGCCAACCTGACCGAAGCGGCCCTCGACCGCAACATCGAGCTGGGCCTGCTGGTGCGCGACCCGGCCCTCGCGGCGACGGTGGTGATGCACTTCCGCGGCCTGATCGAGCGGGGGCTGCTGAAGCCGCTGCCCGGGGCGTGAGGGGGGATGGTGGACCACATGGGAACGCAAAACGAGTTCTTGGAAGCAGCACTGGACGTTGTGGTGTGCGCAGTACGAGACCAGAACCGTTGCTCAGATGGATATGTACCCGTTTGCGAGGATATGATGCTGGCCAGCGTCATGAGCGGGGGCGCGATGCCGCCCGCATATGCTTTTCGCTATCTCATCACTGCGGGTAGGAGGTTGGACGGTGCCCATGTTTTACTTGAGCGAACTCGAGCGCTCGTCGACGAACTGAAGCCGATCAACGACAAGAATCAGGCAGGCGCTGCACGAGGGTTCTTCGATGATCCGCCGATAAGGCAGCGTTTCTTCCAGATGGTGAACGAAGCAGAGATGACTATCATCGCTCTGCATCGTGCAATGAAGATGGCCGAACGGGCTTCCATGGAGCTCCGACTCGCAGAAGTCCCTCTTTTACCGGAAGGCGTGCAGCGATCCTCAAAGGCAATCAAGACGATCAGAGACTCTTACGAGCACATCGACGATCGTGCCATGGGAAGAGTCGGGCACGGCGGAAAGACGAGTGAGGAAGCCCTCGCGGCCATTATGCAGGCACGAGAAGGACTGCTCGGGGAAAGACGCTGGAAGTACCTGGACTGCAGTGTCGGTATAGACGCTGAGGTCACGACACTGATGGTCGGACTCCGCAACTACCTGTGGAAGCTCTGGGTTATCGCTTCTTGGGATCGCCAGGACCAGACGAGGTGAGGGTCCGGTCGGACGTGGCTACACAGGCGGCGGGGAAACCGAGGGGACCCATCACGAGCACAAGATGGTGGTCGAACGCGAACCGCCCGCACTGTCGCCAGCTACAGATCCTCCACCACCACGCGACACCACACTCCTGTCTTGTCAGGGAACACAAAGTCTCCATAGTGATCATAGAGAAACGGGCCCATTGCCTGCCGGAAGCTGGTGCGTCTCGTCCCGGGTCACCGGGAGGCGTGTAGCCAGAAGCGGCGGTGCCGAGCGGCCGGCTCTCGGTATCGTCTGCTCAGGGAGTCGGTCGAGAAACACCCTCTGGTCTGCCCCAAACCGTACTTGCCCATGAGATCGAAGGCGGATAGGATGACACGAGTTGGCTCATTTTAGGGTAAAAAGATACATACTACTTACCAACAAATCATATTAGGCAAGCCGCAGGAAAGGGGGGACGTGAACTTCCTGAGCAATCTCCGTCCAGTGAAGGCCGTCAACGGAAAGCATGCCGGAGAGAAGAGTGCGCCCCAGCCGAAAAAGACCCACCTCCGGACGTCTGCCTACCTAGTGCTCACCTTGATGCTGGCCGCGCTCACGCTGCTCAGCTTGGCCCCGGCTGCCTCTGCCACCCAGACCCCTCGTCAGGTGATTGGTTGGGGCTACGACTTCCATAATGAGGTCACGAACATCCCTCCCGACGTAGACTTCATCGCCATCGCCGCCGGTGCAACCGACAGCCTGGCTCTAAGAAGCGACGGCTCCCTAGCCGCCTGGGGAGCCAGAGGTTATACCGTCCCGAAGGGCCATGATTTCGTCGCCATCGCCTGCGGCGGTTGGCACTCTCTCGCCCTAACAAGCTACGGCTCCATAGTGGCTTGGGGTGCGGATGATGAAGGCCAGGTGAGCGGCACCCCCACCGAGAAGGGTTTCGTGGCCATCGCCGGCGGCTACGGCCATAGCCTGGCCCTAAGAAGTAACGGCACCATAGTCTCCTGGGGAAGAGACAATGAAGGCCAGGTGAGCGGCATCCCCACAGGGAATGACTTCATCGCCATCACCGCCGGGTGGGCTCACAGCCTGGCCCTGAGGGGCGACGGCTCCATAGTCTCCTGGGGAAGAGATGATCATGGCCAGGTGAGCAGCATCCCCACCGATAGCGGTTTCGTGGCCATCGCCGGCGGGTGGCATCACAGCCTGGCCCTGAGGGGCGACGGCTCCATAGTCTCCTGGGGCTCAGATAATTATGGCCTGGTCACGGACACCCCCACCGGACATGATTTCGTGGCCATCGCCGGCGGCGAGCGTAGCAGCCTAGCTCTACGAAGGGATGGCTCTATGGTGGCCTGGGGCTGGGATCATTTCCAACAGGTAAGTACCGTTCCTGCAGCCAGGAAGTGTGTGGCCATCGCCTCCGGCTACTGGCACGGCTTGGGCTTGGCTTATGACCTCTGGAGCGATATCTCCGATGAGACATGGGTGAATACCTACAAGATCACGGCCGACCAAGCCTACCGGGTGGCCCAAGGCTACGATGACGGCAGTTTCCGTCCCGCTCTTTCGCTGGTACGCGGCCAGAGCGCCAAGATGATCGTGGACGGCTTTGCCGTGGACACCCTGGAACCGGCCACCCCCACCTTCCACGATGTGCCCAAAGAGCACACCTTCTATAAGTGGGTGGAGGGTGGATATGCCGCCGGCATCATGGGCGGCTATGATGACGGCAATTTCCGTCCCGCCAGCCATATCGTCCGCCAACAGTTCAACAGCATGATCGCCCGCATCTTGGCAAAGAGGGAGCTTGAATCTGCCGGCGTCATCCAGGGGCAAGGAGAGGCTACCTACCTTACACTGGCTCAGTGGTATGCAGCAGAAGGAGAAGAGTTCCTCAAAGACTTTGCCGATCGGGGCCAGTTGACCCCCCCGCATCTGGAGACCACGGCCTTCCTCATCTTCAAAGGGGTGGTCCAAGGCTCCGCAGAGCAGGGGCTAAGATACTTAAGGCCCAACCAGAACCTCACCCGCGCACAGGGGGTGGTCATGACCGTGCGTGCACATGAGACTCTGTCTTGGTGACGGCGTCCGAGAAGACGATCTTTGGGCGGACAAGGGCAGCATCCAGAGCCACCTGACGGGGAGGTGGGGGAGGCGGAAGAAGGGCAGGTACCAAAGCTCACAGTCGGTTGATGCTACAAGCCGGCCGAGGGAGCACTTCGGCTCCCACATTGTGCGCTTGGTTGCTTTGGCGGCGGCTGAGTGGCAAGTGACAGGAGCGGCCTTCACACCCCTTGCTTCTGCATCCACCCCGCCACCAGATCCACTCCTCGCCCCTGCTCCCCTAGCAAACTTAAGGCCTCCGCCCGGGCCGGCACCAATAGGCCCATCAACGATCACTTCCACGACACGCAGCTTGCTCACTCCGTTCTTCTAGGAATCTGTCATCTTCCAATCATGAAAGGCGCGCAGGACGGAAAATCGAGTATGCGGCGGGTCGGCTTCGTCTCCGGCCTTCCCGGGCCACGGCCGCAAAGAGCGAGATGCCGTCCCTCTCGCCGGCCTCCAAGTAGGGACGTCGCCGTGAAGCGACCCGAGTACCACGACCACGACCGGCCCTACAAAGAGGGGTGGGTAGAGCCCATACGGGAGGTGACCAAGGCGCTACCAGGTCTCGGCCGCGGTCCTGTCAAGACCTCCTTCGCAGGTTGTGTCTGTCAAGTTGTGTAAAAGCAGATCACGGTATGACAGTTGTTTTTCCTTGACGTCTTCTTCTTGGGCCGCCTCCTCCAGTTGTCGCAGTAGTCCGCGCTTCTCCTACTCGACTGGCGTTTCCTTTCACCATCTTGTGATGGTGCAAATACCCGGTAGGGAAGTGTTGCCGGCGCAGGCAGGCATCAGGCTACTGTGCAGACCGGTGCTTCGAGTCCCTTCGGGCATCGAGCACGTGCTGCAAAGCCAAGTAGGGGTGCCTGAAGGTCATGCGGGGGCCGGAGTAGCGCATTACGGCTCTTACCTTCTCGCGCATGTCGGGTCGATAGCAGTGCACGCGGCAGCGGGCACACGTCGGCTTGTCCTGTCCGAAGGGGCAGCGCTCAACGCGTTGTTGCGCGTACCTAAGCAGAGCGACGCAGTCCGGGCAGAGCCGCGGCTCGGCTGTTGCGGCGGCGGTCTCGGCAGCGGGGCGCGGGTGATGGCCCTCGCAGTACATGGAGATCATCACCTGAACGGTGCGTTGCTCTCTCTCGATGCGCTTGTGACCCGGCCGGCGTGTGTGAGGGAGCGACCCTTGCTTCAAGACCCGATTCCCCCTTTCGCACCTGCCATTGCCGTCTCCGGGTGACCGTCGAGAACTGGCTCTCTAGGTTACCCGGCGAGGGAGAAGCAACCAAGGTCCAGAGCACCACGTGACGATGGTGATCGTTGTCGAAGAGAGAGTAGGCCCTATCTGAGCATTGCCTGGAGCTCACGTTCTCGCTGAGAGCGCTAGAATGCTGAGCAGACAGATCAACAGTCGCGCAGGCCACCAGGGGAGGAGCTTGCCTTGGACGATGATCTTCAGCTTATCGATTTCGGCCAGGATATCCACGCCCTCACGAAGAAGCTTGCTTCGACCCATCGAGTCTTCCACTCGGAGGCCGATTTCCAGCATGCCTTGGCATGGTTCTTGCATGGCGAGATTCCGAACGCGGAGATCCGACTCGAACATCGCGTACCGGGAATGGATCTGCGTAGCTACCTGGATATCTGGCTGACGGTCGATGGCCAGGTAATGGCCATGGAACTCAAAGGTACAAGACGCGGGGGATGAGTGTGAGCGTGGGGGGAGAGAGATACGACCTCCTCAGTCAGGGAGCCCAAGACCTAGGCCGCTACGGCATCCTGAAGGACGTCTCAAGACTAGAACGGGCTGCCGCCTTGTCCCCGGGCGCGACCGGCGTGGCCCTGGCTCTCGCCAATGACAGTGCCTATTGGAAGCCAGTCCCGGTCGGGGGTCTGCTCTGGGAGGAGGGCACGCTTTGAAGGCTTTGGGACTACCGTCCGGAAGACGTTTCAAGCCCCTTCATTTCAAACGGACCGTCCTGTTTGTCCGCTTCCTATTTCAGGGTGGCCCTCTCGCCCTTATATTCGCCTATGGGTGGGTTGTCTTCCGACCAGGGTGGGATGGGCTCTCGGGGGTTCTGCGGACAATAGTTGTCGTGGTTGTTCTTGTGCTGTGGATCTTTGGCTGGCAACGCTATTGCTTGGTGCGGCGAGAGATCGATGTGATAGACGAGGCAATCGTTCTGGCTGCGCACCCCAGGCTTCTTGGAGAGCCGGCAGCCGGCAATGATTGACCGAGAAACTCTTGACTGCTCCGCGGGTCGCTGCCTGGGTTTTCGCAGCTCGGGTTGGCAGGAAGTGCGACTATTCGGTCATGGTGATCATTTCCTCCTTTGAAGGAACGAACGTAGAACCGGGCTGATCCCGCTGCGGTCAGGAAGAGTGGATCACGTCTGCGCGGTGCGATGTTCTTTATCCAGCGCTGATCATCATGCCTGAGAGCCGCCTCGGCACCACGACAGAGGATTGCCATCCATGGAGACGATTTGCAGGTTCACGTATAGTCTTCCTATGTCAAAGATCTTCGTAGATGCAGACGCCTGCCCGGTGACGCACGATGTTCTGGCCATCGCCCGGAAGCGCTCAGCCGCGGTGGTATTGGTAGCCAATGAATCGCAGAATCTTTCCCAGTTTGCCAATCGTGTAGGGGTCGAGATCCTGCAGGTCGGCTCAGGAAGGGATGCGGCGGATTTTGCCATGGTGCCTCTAATTCACCCCGGCGACATCGTGGTGACGAATGACACGGGACTCGCAGCCATGGCTCTCGCTAGAGGTGCCTACGCTGTGGATCCTCGAGGCCGGGTCTATCACGCAGCGACAATAGACGCTGAACTGGCGGTCCGCCACGCCGAGCAGCAGCACCGGCGTGCAGGCGGCCGCACCCCGGGGCCTGTACCATTCACCGACGAAGACCGGGACCGCTTTCGACAGTCGCTGGGCCGGCTTGTAGGATTTCGGGCCGACAAGACCGGTTAGCCGTGTGCGCCGGCTCACCTTCTATGACAACTTGAGCCCCCAGGTTCATGTGTCAGGATTCATCATGCCGTACGCCTTCTTGCTGACCGGGCTACCTATCGCTGCAATAAGTTGCAGAGCACCACACACCTCACCTCTGGTGGCTGAAGCCCAAAAGTCATAGCTTCCACCCATGCCCTGGAGGGTGTCGAGTAGTCCAGCGTAGGCGGCTTTTCGCGCCCACTGGTAGTGGTCTCCGGAGAAGTTTGCAAAGACGGTAGAGTGCTCTGCAGGGGGGTCGGGCAAGGTGGGCGGCCCAGCCCGACCGGCTGTGGTGCGGCGACATTGGAATACACGACCGAGCAGATCGTGAGATTGTTTCGGGACGTGGAAGCCAGCCTTGTCGCCAGCCGCCACATCGGCCAGATTTGCCAAGAGATCGGCATTTTCGAGAAGACCCAGCAGCTCTACGGCGGCATAGTCACCGCCGAAATACCACGGTTGAAGCCCTCTTATCGGCGCTGGACGGCGAAAAGAAGCGGACGGCATAGTTACAGTAGTCGGCATCCGCGGTCGGTGTTAGGGCGAATGGCAGGTTGCGGCTGCTCCAACGGACCAACCGCATGATGCTGCGACACGCATAGTCGTCGAAGATCGGAACGACCGGGTTGTGGAAGTGCAGGTACTAGGTACGCGAAGAAGCGGGGCGACTTGCCGTCAGCCGCCGCCTCGCGGAGCAGTGATGTGAGCCGCCCGTGCTCCTAATCGGCGATCACTTCGGTCGCTTGTCTGCCGGCAGGTAGACTGATCCGATGCTCCATTCCGGCAGCGTAAACGCGGTCGATCATCGCGAGCTTCGCATATACCGCGGCTCGGTTGCCGTGACCCGGGTAGTCGCGACATAGACCGTAGAGCAGATGATCTATCAGATCCCAATCCGTCTGAAAGCGAGCGGCCGCTTGTGCGACCTCGGCTGAGGTGGGGATGGAGAGGTGAGTGCCGGAGCTGTTCATATCCACTCTTTCATGCCTGCGCGGCAATGTCCTTTGTCTTCGGGTCAAGCGGATCCATCACGAGTCGGTCATGGTGGTGTCGCCTAGTACCCCAGGGAGTCACTTGGGAGGTGATTCTCTAGGAGGCGTGTAGACAGAAATGGCTTAATGTGTTGCGAATTATGTGCCGATAGAATACTAAGCATCCGTATCCGCACCGGGATGGGCCGGACCATCTGGGATCACATGTCGTCATTTTAGCCGTAGTATCTGGCCTGATTTCGGATGCGGGGACGGGCCTCTTGAGGGCTGATCTCTGTCATCCTAGGTCTGGAGGTGGCAAGCTGACGTGAAACGAACGGATGGCACTGCGGTTGCCCCCGCTTACTTCGATTCAGTACGCAGGCGTTGCGAAGAGGACTGGCTGCTTTGGGCTCAGCGGCCATGGCTCGCTGGTGGATGGCAGCAACTCTTCGAACAAGTGCAGAACCCGCGCCACGTCATATCGGAGTTACTTCAGAATGCCGATGATGCCGGCGCCTCCCGAGTCAGCGTCACGGTTGTCGATGGCCGCTTCGTGTTCGCGCACAACGGACGGGATTTCACGGAAGAGGAGTTCAGCTCTCTCTGTAGTTTCGCCTACTCGAATAAGCGCTCGCTCATGACCATAGGCTTCCGTGGGGTGGGGTTCAAATCCCTGTTCTCGCTCGGGCCCGACGTTCACGTGCGTACACCGACACTGAGTTGCGTGTTCCACAAAGACATGTTCACGCTGCCTGAATGGACGAATCGCACCACAAGCGACGGGGATACGCGCATTGAGGTAGCGGTAAAGGAACCCGCAGCAGAAGAGGCGGTTGGACAACAGCTTGCCCGATGGGCTGACAGCGCACTACCGCTTCTTCTATTCAAGTCATTGGAGGAGATCACTTTCGGTGAAGTAACCGTACGGCGCACGTTCCTTCGCCCCGGCCCCTGTTCCGGCAGTTCTTACGTCCATGTACCCGGCGGTCCGGACGAAGGTCTGCTGGTGGTGCGTAGTGAACGGGAAGCATTTCCGCCCGAGTGCCTCGCTGAAGTTCGCGAAGTCCGCAACGAGAGTGGTCTGGAGTTGCCGCCCTGCGAAGTGGTCTTGATGCTGGGCTTCGCGGGAAGGAACAGTCTGTACGCATTTCTCCCCACCGAAGTAGATGTTCCGCTTGGCTTCAGCTGTCACGCCCCATTCATCCAGGATCCGGCTCGGGAACGCATCAAGGAGCCTTCCACCTCGCCCACCAACCGCTGGCTCCTGGAGAGAATCGGCCGTCTGTTGTCAGACGCGCTGCTTGCCTGGCTTGGCCAGCCGGCCCTGTCTTTGGACGATCGCGCCCGCGCCTACTCCTTGCTTCCGCCGCTGCTCCAAACCGGCAGCACGTCACTGGCTGAAGAGTGCTCTAGCATCATGTCGCGGGCCTTCCAAAAGGGCTTGCAGGGAAGGGCAGTGTTGTTGTGCGCCGACGGTAGCCTGCAGATGACCGACTCTGTGGCCGCTCTCCCGTCGGAAGTCGTGGCTACCTGGGGACGTGATACGGCCCTCGATCTTTTTTCACCCGGAAAGACCGCCTTGCTGGCTGATGAGGTCGACCTTCAGCAGCGGGAAAGACTGGAAAGCTGGGGGTTCTGCGAAGTCACCAAACCAAAACAGATACTGGATCGTCTGGGTAGTTCAACAGAGGGAACAGTGCCCCGCCTCACCAAGGTCGAGGACCTGGTTCACGTTTGGCGGATGGCAGCCGAAGCGACGCGGTCGCAAGGTTGGCGTTCCGATTCTTGGTGGCGCACCGCCCATGTCGTGCCTCAATCTCACCATACAAGCTTGGGGGCCGCAAACGTGATGATCGCGTCTCCTCAGAAACCAAAGTCCTGCACGGACGAGGAGTGGGAGATTCTTACTGCTCCCTTGCATACGGTCCATCGTTCCTGGCTGCAATTCATGCGTGGATTGAGTCGGCGGGAGGCGGCGGCCCTTGGGTCCTTGGCCGAGATCGAGGGCTTGAAAGAGGCGAAGGGCGCGGCGCACGCTCTGGTGCAGGCTTGGGAGAAAACTGAGTTGGAGCGCTCTGTGTCGGACGAGGATCTGGTCTTGCGTTCGATACGCGCCATCTTTTCATCGGATCCTATCGACCCGGAAGTTGCTATCGAAGTCGTACGCATAGCCGCCCGACTGAATGTTTCAGTGCTTTTCGGGCTCAACGAATTGCGTTTGCTATGCAGTGATGGGTCGTGGGTTGTTGCCGGCGACCACCCCCTGCTCTGCGTTAACAGCGATATCGACAGGCTGCTGCCTCAAGATGGCGCGGCTGTCCAAGTGGTCTCTGATGCCCACTGGACTGGCTTGGATCGCGCCGAGCGCGAACACCTCCTGGAATGGATGCGGGATCCCGATAAGCTGGGCTTGTCTGAGTTCCCTATGCCGCAGCACACATACACCGCAGGGTCTCCTTACAAGCACGTGTTCGACAAGCGGAGTGCTCTGGAAGCCTTCTGCTGCGAAAGGGGAGGCAAAGAGCCAGATTCGTACCCCTTAAAGACACATTGGTACCCGGTGGATACCTACGACTGGCCGGAGTCGTACTGGCGACATTGGCAGGAAGAGGCGCAAGAGAGGCCTAGCATTTGGTCCGAGATAGCCTGGCGGATACTCCGTTCGTGGTCGCCGCGCTGGAAGAAGACCGAGAAAGCCGTTGTTCGCCAGAAGGGGCGTGTGCTTAATGTCGGCCCTGTAGCTGCAGAATGGCTCTTTCGCCTGCGGCAAACCGCTTGTGTTCCCACCGAGACTGGGGAGATGCGATTACCGCAGCAGGTCTACAGAAAGACAGCGGAGACCCATGTGTTGGCGGGTACAGAGGAGTTCGTTGCGCTCGCCTGGGACCAACCGGAGTTTGCCGCAGCCCTTGACGCTCTGGGAGTGAAGGCCAAACCCGACGGTTATGAGTCGGTGCTCGCTCGATTGAGGATGCATGCAGCCGCTTCTAATGCCAAGATCGAGCTAACTATCCCATTGTTCCAGTCATTAGAGCGTATGCTGCCAACCCTGGAGGAGTCTGAGGCGGAGTCACTTCGGCGCGAGTTCTCCGTCGAGGCACTGCTCCCTGGCGAGAGCGGGTGGTATCGGTCCGACGAAGTGGCGCAGGAAAACCCCGATGGTGTCCCCGGTGGGCCCGTGCTCCATTCTCTCATCAGTTCCTTCCACCGCCTGTGGGATTTCCTCGGTGTTCGTCTCACACCCTCTTTCGACGCTGTCCTTTCGTGGATCCGGGGGCTTGCCGACCAGGTCCAGTTGACCTCTGCGGAAAAGAAGCGCTTCCAGGCAGTGATGAAACATTATCCAGCGAAGGTTTGGAGCCAGGGGGGGTTGTGGCTTGACCTGCGAGGCAGACTGCAGGCCACATCGGAGTTCTCCTGGTCCTGGAACGGCCGCACATCGCGAGATTCGTTGCTGGATGCCATCGTGAGAAAGACGGCGGACTTCTCCATGCTCGGCCCTACCGATCCGCTCCTGCAACGATTGCCGCTGCTTGAAAATCAACTGGTCACGCGCGTGACACGTTTTCGCCCTGCCGCATCTGATGGTGGTGCCAGCGCTGAGTGGATGCGACGGCTCGGGGCTGCTCTATCGAGGCTGGCGACGGGGTCCGACCAGGAAGAGACGATCACCATGGATCGCGAATCGGGAAGGCGGTTGGCCTGCAGCACCTGGTTACGGGCTACGGACCTCGTGGCCGAATGGTTTCTTGATGGAGAGCAGGCATCCGAGGAGTTCGAGGCCAACGCCGTCTGGGAGGGCCAGGTTCTATATGCGAGGGGGAGCGCGAGCGTCGTCTTTGAGGACGTGGCGACCGAAATCGAGGCTGCATTCGCCAGCGCACCGGCGCGGCAGGCAATAAGGGCGTGTATTTTCCGGGATGGGGACTTCATTGATGCCTACGCTGAAGCTCACCTGCTCCTGGAGCATCCGGAAACGGTCTCGGTGGCTCAAGCGATGGACGTGGGCGACGTTGATTCCCCCAAGGCGGCCTCCGAAGAATCGTCCCAAGATGAGTTTCTGCAACAGGCGCTGGAGACATTGGAGCGCCGCGCAACGGAGAGCTACGTAGCTCTCTCGGACGGCAATGACTCTTCATGCGCTGAAGGCCCCTCAACTCATGGTTCGGGTTCGACGGAAACGACGGCCGCCGAGACGAGGTCGCAGGCCGGTGTTCGCGCCCACACTGAGCGCCATGTGTCGAAGCGGGAGCAAGGGTCTCGGGGAGATGTTGGGGAGACGCAGGCACTTCACCGCCTAAATCACGCCCAAGCTGCGGGGTCATCTCCAACCCACCATACTTGGCAGGACTCCTACTCATGTTCCCAGCCTCAGGCGCCCTGGCGGCTCTGGGTTAGCGGACCCGGAGTCTCGCATCGGAAAGCCTACCCCGGCGGCGTGTCGGATGAGGAGCGCTGGAAACCCGTCGAGATAGCCGCGGTGCGGCGTGTACTGAGCTATGAGAAGGAGTGCGGCCGGTTTCCTGAGGTGATGCCAGCAGCCAATCCGGGTTTTGATATCCAATCACGCTGTGGTCCTGAAAACCGTGTTGAGCGTCTAATCGAAGTTAAGGGTCTCGGCGGACCTTGGGAGGCAGAGTATGGGACGAGGTCCCGACCTCCCCAACTCACCGCGATTCAGTTCGCCCAATCCGCGCAGGATGGGCGCCACTGGCTGTATGTAGTGGAGAACGCCTGCGATGATGAGCGATGGGCGATTCATCCAATTCCCAATGTTGCCGCCAAAGCCAATCGCTTTCTCCTGGATCATGGTTGGAAAGAAGCTGCCTTGGAGCCGTACGGACCCGGTGTCGATGGCGTTGAGGTTGTTGACGGTTCACGTCGGCACGTTCGAACGAATGATGCCCCGACCTTGGCCGGCGATCTTGAGCTCTCCCTTCAGCGGGTGGGATCTTGGGCCTATCTGGACGCGTTCCTCGTGGATGGTGATGCGCTGGCGAATGATGTGTGGTTCATATCGCGTGACCTTGGGACTCTTGACTTCGAACTAGCTGTGCATCAACTCGAAGACCGCCTCGGAGGATCGTTTCCTCTCGGAGGAGTGGGGGTCTTCGATTGTGCACCCTGGCAATTTGCCGGTGGGGGGATTGTTATCGTTGATACGAACGGAGAACTAGACAGGAGACGTTTCGTTGTCCGGCGGACGGTCGCGTTAGGGGGTGGAGACGCCCGGGACATTTTGCGCCTTGAGATTGACGTGGTGCCGGGGAGCGGTTCGTGTGCATTGACAGCCGATCCCAAGCACGTCATTGCCAGGCTCGTCGGCTTCAGGTTGACGCAGACGGATTCTGATTCTGCGGTCACGCGCCCTTAACCGCCCTACCGTCTGGATCAAAGCCCTTGGCCACCAGTATCACGTGGGGATGGTGATGTCTCACCTCCCGTATCTTTCCGAGACTTCTGAGGCTTCTATGTTATGGATATGGGAGTGCCGGTTATATATCCATGATCCATGTACGAGCCTAGGTGGAAGCGTTGCGGAATAGGCCGGTCGCACCCCTCCGCCGGTGCAGTCGAGAAGCAGCGCTTCAAGGAAGGAAAGACAGTTTACCTATTGACAGTGGGGGGGGGTGAGGCAATATATTTGAAGTGGGGTCGTGAGCATAAGGGAGATGGCCGCCGCCGGCCCCAATTTCCGGCCGGCGGCGGCGATGAGGAGGTTGCACGCACATGGGACGGGGAGTGCTCAAAGGTAGGGGGATGGCTCTCGGGGTGTTGTTCTTCGTGAGCGCCTTCGCCTGCGTTGTGTTGGGGTATGGGGCCCCGGCATTGGCGGAACCGCTCGGCAACATATCGATAATCACCGAGGAACCAAGAGGGTGTGGCGCCCCGGACGCGTGGGGCAGCTGGGTTGTGTGGACGGCCGATGATGAAGACGGAGTGACCTACGCCTACCTCTATGACGCCGTCTCAGGCGACATTCGGCAGATCGGGAGCCACTTGGTTGGATGGCCCCTTATCATCGCGGACGGCCTCGTTGTCTGGCTCGTCCACACCGGTAAACTGGGCCTGGATGTGGAATGCTACGATATTGCCGAAGCGAAGACGTTCAAGCTGGATTCAGGGCCAGGACTCAATTTGGTTCCTCATACCTCAAACGGGATGGTTGTGTGGTGGTGTGACGAGGGCGAGACAGCGACCATCCGGCTGTATGACCACGCAACACGAGACTACCGGGTGGTGGTTGAGGGCGCGTCACATGACTTCGGTCTTCGGGCGGAGCTGGACATAGACGGCGGGCATGTAGTGTACAGGTATGGCAATGAAGAGGAAGCCGAGATTTACCTCTACGACGTTGCGACCGGAGTAACGCACCGGCTCACAAGTAACGAATACGCGGACTTCAATCCACATGTCTCGGCCGATCTTGTAACTTGGGAAGGATACCCTTCTCCTGGAGCTGGGAGTGAAGTGTACGCCTACTGGTTGGAAGATGGGCTGACGAGGAGACTGACGGACAACTTGCAACGCGAAACAAGTTTGCGTGCAACCCCCGAAGGAGTGGTGTGGGCTCAGCAACAGCAGTATCGAGGGACGGATGTCTACTTTTGGGAGAAGGGAGCATCACAACCGCGACGGATATCCTGGAATCCCTACATGGAGGCTATGCCGTGTTCCAATGGTGACTGGCTGGCCTGGGGAATGGGATCTTCATCGCTTCCCATGGAGATCATCCTGCACCATGTGCCGTCTGGTGTCACCCGACGCATTACTCAGGACTATGTAAGCGACGCGGCTCCGACGTTGGGCGATGACTTGTTGGCATGGGTACGTAGATGCGATGGGAGGATTGGCCAGATTGCCGTGATGCGGTTTGATGCATTGACGGCGCCGGTCCCGGATCCGGCTCCCTTCCCCGATATCGATGCCTCCCCCTACCGGGAATCCATCGAGGGTATCTTCGAGTACCAAGTGGTGAATGGGTTCGAAGACGGTTCATTTCGACCGGATGCATCTATCGCAAGGGCCCAGTTCGTGAAAATGCTGGCCCTGATGCTCAAGCTGCCTGTCGTGGAGGGGATGCCGAGTCCCTTCTGGGATATAGGGGCGAATGACCCCTCCACCCTGTATCCGAATGATTACATCGCTGCGGCTTGGGATAACGGATGGGTCCATGGTGTCACTGCGACGTCTTTTGCTCCCTGGCAGAGCCTGAGTCGGGCTCAGATGGTTACCCTCGTCATTCGCGCGTGGTGGAAGCTCCATCCGGGTTTCGACCTGGCAACCCCTCCAGATGACTTCGTGTCAACCTTGGGTAACTTCGATCCGGTTCACGCGGCGGCCATGGGCATCGCCGAGTACAATGGAGTCCTGGCAGGACTCGAGGGCTTTGGCCCGGAGTGGGATCCCTGGCAACCCGCTACCCGTGGAGAGATGGCCGGTGTGCTCTGGTTCCTTTGGATGAAGTAGGTACAGCATCGGCATCGACACCGACGCTGCGCATATGCTGCCCAGATCGTCGGCACAGAGCAGAGAAGCCTTGACGGTCGGCAGCAACGTCGGCTTGGCGATGCAAGGTGGAACGAGGGTTGTTGCAGAGTCGTGAGCCCGATCTCCTCTGGGGGGATGGGTATCGCGCTTGGCGGTTTCTCTACTACCGCATGTTAAGGGGGTGGCCGACTATGGACCGGAAGGACACTGCTAAGACACAGGCTTGGCACGGTAGCGGACGCGGGCAAGCAGGCCATCCCCACGATCTCAAAGAAGCCGGTCGCCGACCACTTCCTCTGTCTCGCCCGCATCCCTCACGGGAAGTTCTTTACAAGGCAAGAATCGGCAGTCGGCTTCGAGTATCTGCTCAGCTGAGGCAACGAATCGATTTCGGGTACCTTTTGGGTGAGGCAAGGCGCGGGGTTGCACCCAGGGTCGATCTTCTGTACCTTCTGAACAAACTCATGCCACAAGAGCTGCATTGCTCCGCGCGCTCTGGTCGCCAAAACGAGGAGGTAAGCCATGTTTCACCGTCCGGCACTACGCGGTCTGGGAGTCGTCTGTATGCTCCTGGCGATGACGTTCGTACTTGTCTCCGCTGCGCCGGCCATGGCCTTCCCCGATGTCCCTGACAATCATGCCTATGCACGCGCGATCGATGAGCTGTCTTCACGCGGCATAATCGGCGGCTACACGGACGGGAACTTCGGCCTCGATGATCCGGTCAAGAGGGCCCAGTTCGCCAAGATGATCGTGGGCACCCTGGGGGTCACTCCCAACACCTCAACGACCACCCGCTTCACCGACCTCGGCGCTCCGGATGCGGCGGGCTATCCGCACAGGTTCGTACAGACGGCCTACGACAACGGCATCACCTACGGCACCAATACCGCCCAGACTCTCTTCTCACCATGGAGCTTCATCCAGCGCGACCAGGTAGCGAGCATGGTAGTGCGTGGGATCAGTGAGATCGCTCCGGGGTCTCTTTTGAACCCTCCGGAGGGGATCTCATCTCTGTTTGCCGGTGTCCCTGAGCCGCACGGAAAGAACCTGCGCATTGCCGAACACAACGGTCTGCTGGACGGCCTTATGGGACTCGGTTCCGGTTGGAGCGTCACCGCACCGGCCACCCGCGGAGAAGTGGCGCAGATGCTGAATAACGTACTGGATCTGACCGACGGCCTCGCGGGCGAGCCCATCAAAGATGGTGTGGCCCGAGCCGATGGGGTGACCTTGAGCGCCGACATCCCCGATGGTTCCGCCGCCCTTACCGTCGCTCCGGCGCCCCGGGACTTATTCGAGGGCAACGCCGCCTCGGACGTGGCCACCATCGAATACGCGGAACTGATCGATTCGCCGGTCACCGTGAGTCTGCCTATGCACGAAAACGACGGCGGGCTCTACATGCTGGGTGTGGGTACGGAAGTTTACGGCACCGTCGGCGAACCGGTGACCCTCTACCGTTTCTATGACGTACAGGTAGCGGAGGGGGTGGCCACCGCCTCCTTCGTGCCCGCGGACGCGCTCTCCGAAGAGGTGCGCTTCCAATCAAGCGGCGACGTGGGGCTCCGTCCCCCTTGGCTCCGCACCAGCACGGCCCTCTTCAGCGTGGGCCGGAAGGTAGCGAGCGGGCCGGAGGGTACCACACACTTCCGCCTGACCTATCCCAAGCACAGGCAGGGGAAAGACTACTTCACGCAGGATGACTTGATCGCGCTCTTCGGCGTGTTCGAAGACACCTTCGACATGTATCAAAACACCTACGGCTACGGATACGCGGCCCGCACCAAATACCCGCTGGACGTGTACATCGTGCCGCTGGGCGAAAACGGAGACGGCGAGTACTCCCAGGGCTACTCGGTCAACAGCGGCACCATCACGCTCAACACCCGGCTCTTCTACTCGGGTCAGAACAAGAATTTCGACCCCAAGGCCGGGAAGCAGGGACGGGTCCCGGCCGTCTTCACCCATGAGTTCTTCCACTTCGTGCAGGCCAACTATGTGAGCCAGCGCAGCAGTTGTCTCTGGCTGGACGAGGCCACCGCCACCTATCACGAGAGCCTGAAGGGTGGAGGCGCGCTGGACTCCATAGACCGCATGGGCAACTGGAAGCTCATGTACGACGGCATCTTCCCCCCGTCTGATACCGCCAAGCACGGCTACGCGCGTATGCCACTCATCGAGTTCCTGGTCAACAAGACCGGGGGGCCCGAGTTCATCCACGACCTCTATACCGGCCATACCTCCGGCTGGGAGAAGGCCATCGTCACCGAGACCAAGCTGCAACCGGCGGACTATGCCGTGGATTTCTACTCCGATCTCCTACAGCAGAAGGTGACCAGCTATAGGACCCCGGCCGCTATCTTCTGGGGCGCCCTGGGCGCGGAGGGGAAACCCGAGGACTGGGAGGACCCGAGCGATCAGGACTCGAGAGGGGTCTGCTCGCTCTGGCAGCCCACCATCCCCGAGTACGAGAAGGTGCGCTCCCGCCTGGAGCAGGAAGGGGAGCTCGGGCTGGGGGAAGCTTCCTTGAAGGTTCCGGCCTACGGCGCGCGCCTGTTCGCGCTGCAACTCTTCACCAGTCAGACGGCCCTCAATGCGTACCCGGACGAACTGGAGATCCAGGTGCGGACGTCGTCACCGGGGTGCGAGATGAAGCTACTGGAGATCCACGGCCAGGACACCACCTTCCTGGATGAGGCGACCATCACCGATCCCAAGAGCAAGATCGGGCACGGGTACGACTACCTGGTGCTGGCTGTGTCCCTGAGCGCCCAGCCCGTGGACGTCAAGGTGGAAGCGTACGCCGTGACGGGGGACCCCCAGGAATACGTGTGGGGGCTGGTGAACATCCAACCCTACCGAAGCACCCAGTTCGGTCAGAGCAAACTGCTGGGGCAGGATTTACATATCTCGGCATCGCCCGGGAGTTGCTCCCTGGAGATGAACGAGAAGATGCTGGGCCGGGAGACCATCCGCTCCGCCGTCTACACCATGCCCGCCTATCTCGAGCCCAATAAGCCCTATCAGCCCTCCATCCCCGTGACTCATTCCAATTTCGAGTTCTACTGCCTCTTCGACGGCGTGCTTGATCTGGGCTTGAACGCCGACCAGACCGTGTTGGCCCACAAGAACAAGAACGGACTCGCGGCTCCGGGCAGCGGAGCGGGGGCGGGCTCGGAGACCCACACCATCATGGTGGGCATGTTCTACAGCAACATGAAGGTCGGAGCCGAGTATGTGTATAAGTGGATGCCCAAGAAGGATGTGGGCGGTGCCGGGCCGTCGTGACGATGGCCCGAGGCTGCCGGCGGATGGCTCCAGTGCCGCATTGGCCGCCATCAAACATGACAGAACGTGGTGCCGATTGACATCTATTCCGCTGCTCCCTAGACTGAGTCCAGCAATGAATCCGTACGATCGGGGGTCTGTGATGCGGGCAGCCAAGGGGTTGGCGATCGTTCTTGTGGGACTCCTCCTTGCTATCGGCCTCAGTCTGATGCTTCCTCCCGTTGTCCAAGCGAAATCGGAAGCGGCCTCCTCGCCCTCGGGACGCTGGGTTCCACTGACCACCTCGGGGCTTCCCGGCCCGCTGGGACAGGTTCAATTTCTCGGCCCCTACACCGCGTTCGGCGTGGTGGATGGCGTCTTCTACGGGTCGATTGACGGCGGGTACTCATGGTTTGAGGCCTCAAACCCCGGTGCCTCCGGCCCCTTCTTCTTCTTGGACTCCCAGAACGGGTGGATGATGGATACGCAGTACGGCGATGGGCCAGGCGGTATACCCCGCGCCTACTACATACTCAAGACCACCGACGGTGGGTTCAATTGGGCCAGGACGGTGTTCTTTGACGATGAGGATGCGGATCTGCTGTTTCTGAACCAGCTCGTGTTCCTCGATGAACAGACCGGCTTCCTGATCGGCAACGGGCGCAAAAACATGGCTACGTATATTTGGAGTACCAGTGACGGTGGCAAGACTTGGAAATGGTACGACCCCGAGGGTGCCGACTGGAGTCAGGACGGAGCCCTCGCCTGTAGTTTTCTGGATCAAGACAACGGCTGGATAGTCGCCGGCTGGGAGACTGATGTGGGTGAGGGTTCTTCAATCCTTCATACCGCAGATGGAGGTCTCTCATGGGAACGTCAGCTGGGCTCTGAAGCGTGGCCTCCCACCGGCAATCACACCTGGTACATGGACGTGGATTTCGTGGATCTGCAACATGGTTGGGTAGTCGGGTCGGCAGGAACCGTCCTGCACACGGCAGATGGCGGGACGTCGTGGGAGAGGCAACTTACACCCACTTCTCGCGAACTCTACTCCGTGGACTTCATTGACCACTTGACCGGCTGGGCGGTAGGCGAGGAGGGGACCATCCTTTTCACTTCTGACGGTGGCCATTCCTGGGCGACCGTCCAGTGCCCCACCGGCTCCGACCTCTCATCTGTGCAGTTCACCGACGAGGGGAACGGATGGATACTGAGCTCGAACGGACAGCTGCTCAAATACTCCGCCACCGGTCTGGTTTTCGGTGATGTGCCCGGCTACCGCGATGATATCTATACCCTTGCCCGGGAGGGCATCGTCCAAGGCTACGACGACGGCACCTTCCGGCCCGACAATCCCGTTCTGCGCGCTCAGTTGGCTAAGATGCTGGTCGGGGCCTTGGGTCTCACGGTCACTGACGGGGCTATCCCCTGCACCTTTGCCGACGTGCCGGCCGGTCCGCCTTCTGATCCTCTTTATCCTGACGACTTCATAGCAGTTGCGGCGAAGAACAGCATCGTCCAAGGCTACGACGACGGCACCTTCCGGCCCTATATCCCCGTGACCCGCATCCAGATGGTAAGCATGGTTGTGCGGGCTCTTGAGCTCTTCAAGCCGGGCCGCCTCGAGCAACCACCCGGCAACTGGGATTTTCAGTACGCGGAGGCGAACGACCCCACGCATGGCAGGAATGTGCGCCTGGCCGAGTACAACGGTCTTCTTACGTGCTGGATACCCTGGGGCCTGAGCTTGTATGAGGAAGCCTCCCGGCAGGAGATGGCCTGGATGCTCTACGCGGCCTTGGGTGGGGATTTTGCCCCCCTTTGGCCTGTGCAGAAATCGGACACTACCCTGGCCGAGGTTGAGGCCCAACTGCGGAGTCGGCTCAAGCCCGACCTGGCCATCTTCTTGCCTCGGCAACTACCTGCCGGATGGGCCATAGCAGAGGCTCCTCTTCCCGCTGAGGCTTACGGAGAATGGTCGCTCGACCGTGCCAATCCTTCCATCCCGCCTGACGGGAGCGGCTACCGGCTTGTCTTCACCAACGGCACCTCCACGGTTGAGATGACGTGGCCTTTTCAGGGTGATTTCGGTGACGGTTTCACCGGGTTTCACAGTGACGGTATCACCTACTACTGGGGTGGCGTGCACATGGAGGTGCACGACTCCCTCCAGCGGCATTACTGGGTGATGCTGCGGTCGCAACTGTGGGAGGCAGAGGCTATACGGGCTATAACGGGCGTCGTGGCGCGCGTGCGATAAGGCTGACACGATGAAATGAGTAAGGCAAGAGGAAGTCGATGGCTTGTGGGGGCACGAAATCGTATATGTACTGACCAATGCACTGATGCCCGGATTGACCAAAATCGGAAAGACCACCCAGGCGGACATGATCACTGCTTTCGACGGTACACGCATCAATCCCAATCTAACGGCCGTCACGAGTGAGCTGCTGCACACGACCTATCCGTTTCAGCCATCGTCCTACTGGACGAGTCTCGGAGGTCACGTGGTCGAAGGTCCAGGCAACCGCGATGACGCTCGCGCGCATCCAAGCATACGCACTTCACCGTCGACACCGATCTGCGACTGTGCAGGTTCTTCGGTCTGTCTAATGGCTACTGGCTTCGCGCCCGGGCGGCGTACGACACGGAGGTCGCGGCGGACAGACTCCGCGACACGCTCAAGACGATCAAGCCCTGGTCAGGCTTGAAGCAGGTGGGGCACACGGCTTAGCGGCCGCCTCGTCCGCGTCTAGGCCGGTCGCTTGTCCCGCTGCCGGCGTTGTCGCGCGCGTGGCTCGGCGTGACGGCGCTCCTCTGGCAGATCCGTTCATCTGTCATCTGCGTTTTGTATAGTAGAGTGCAGGTCCCTGCAAGTTGTACCGGTCTAACCGACCCCAACTATGGGTATATCTGAGCAGGACCCATGCAGGGACGGGACCGGTGACCGGTGTCGGCGTAGGGCGGGGCGGCACGTTGTGCCCCCTGTGTGTCGAGGCTCTGTGGGTGCAGTATACAGAAAGTGACGGGAGCGTCTTTGATGGACCTGGTGGACTGGTTGATGGACGTAGTGGACGGTTCGAGATATTGAGCGGGGCATAGCTGTGAGCATTAGACTGGTTCTGGCTGACGACCATCCGCTCATCCTGGACGGGCTCGAGCGCCTGTTTGCAGGCGAAGACGGGTTCGAGGTTTTGGCCCGCTGCGCCGACGGCGAGGAGACCCTGGCGGCGGTCAGGGACGGGCGGCCCGATGTACTGGTCCTCAACCTACATATGCCGGGTATGGACGGCGTGGAGGTGGTCCAGACCCTCAAAGAGGAGGGTCATCCCACGCGGGTGGTCATCCTCACCTCCGATCTGGACGAGCGCGAGGCGCCGGAGTGTCTGCGCCAAGGTGTAGCCGGGATTGTCCTCAAGGAGATGGACTCCATCTTTGTACTGCGGTGCGTGCAGAAGGTGGCTGCCGGCGACGTGTGGGTGGAGAGGCGCTCCTTCAGTCGGGCCATGGAGCACCTTCTGCGGCGGGAAGCCGGGGCGCAGCGTGTGGCAGGTACGCTGAGCCCGCGGGAGTTGGAGGTGGTGAGGCTCTGCGCTCAGGGTGGCACCAACGCCGAGATAGCCCAGACTCTCTCGCTCACCGAGGGCACGGTGAAGTCTCATCTGCACAATGCCTACCGCAAGCTGGATGTTCGTGGCCGGGCCGATCTCACTCGGTTCGCCCACGAGCACGGGCTGGTGTAGGGCGCCGGCCGTACCGCGCCGCATCGCCTGCGTTGAACCGCCCGCGCTGAACCGCACCTCACCGCACAGCACCGGGGGCGCACCGCGCCACACCGCAACGGGTGCGCGCCTGCCCGGCCCACGGTTCGGGTCCGACCTGTGTGCGCGGGGCCTTCCATCTATCCGGTAGGAGCAGATAGTTCTATCTTTCGCTCAGTTGTGCGGCTTTGCCTCAGCGTTTAGGCTGAGAACTATGGCGCAGACAAACACTTCCCAGGCCGATCGCCGCTCGGCGGAGAGGTTCCTGGTCTCTCTCCCCGTGGAGACCGACCGGGGTCGCGGCGTCACGCGCGACGTCTCCGTGGCGGGGCTATATCTGGTCACCGACGAGGCCCTCGCCGTCGACGATAACCTGCAGTTGACCCTGAACGTTCCCGACCCCGACCATCCTCGGGCCCACCCTCCTCTGCGCGTAATTCTGCGGGGTAGGGTGGTGCGCGTGGAGGGGACGGAGGGAGGCATCGGTGCCGGCATAGCGCTCGACGAAGACAGCAGATACCTCACGCAGGCTTCCTAGTGAACCGGGAGCGGAGATCGTGCTCAGTATTGCTCAGTATCATAATCTCTTCCCGGGGACCGGCGGGTCCTACAGGGCCACTGGGTATCGAAACTCGGGAGCCGGGCCGCTACCCGCGCCTTGTGAACCAACCTAGGCCAGATGGCCGCAGGGGGTGATTATGTGTATCTGGAGGATGTAGGTAATTCTATCGTACGCTCAGTTGTGGGGTTCGTTGCGTCTTCGTAGACTACTTTCGCGTGTATTTCCTGCACACACGAGCGTGCGCAGAGATGAAACCGGTCGCGTGCGGCGGCCGAATCCGAGAATGGTCCGTGCGGGGAAGGTGAACCCGCCGTATGGGTGATCGACCAAGGAGGGAACCGTGGGAATGAGAGCGACTTTGCTGGGTAGACACAAAGGAAAACTACTGATTGTTCTCGCGGTGCTGGCCATCGCGCTGCTGTTCTCGGCGTGGCCGGCCGCGGCGGCGCCCGACACTACCTATTACATAGGTTTCACGTCGGACGTGCACAGCGAGACGGGCAATCTGCAAACCTGGCTCAACAGTCTCAAGAGTACTACAAGCACCCTCAATCACATGGTGTTTGGCGGAGACTACGCAGGGTGGACCACGGCGGAATCGTGCGTGAGTATTCTGAATCATGACGATCGGTACCCAGGCACTCCCGCAGTGCTGGTGAGGGGCAACCATGAGACCTCCACTCATGACATGTTGCAGGCGAAAGGCCTGGTCTACAACGGCCCCGACTATGCCATCTATGCGTTGGACAATGTGACTTCAGAATACGGTAATGGCAAGTTCGACCTAGATGAGATCGAGAGTCTCGAGGAGGATCTCTCTGCTATACCCGGCACCAAACCGGTGTTCGTTGCTGCCCACTGTCCCGTCCATGCCAATGGTTCGCGGATTACCACTAACGCTGCGGCTTTCGTCGAAGCGGTCAATGCTTTTCCCAACGCCATCGTACTCTGGGGGCACAACCATACGGTGTCCGACCCCGGCTACGGCACGGTGAAGAAGGCGGGGGACAAGCTCGTGCTCACGAACGGGGGTCCCGAGGTTCCCATCAACTTCACGTATGCCAGCTTCGGGGCCATGAAGGAGGGGGCCAACAAAAACACCTACGGCATGCTGGCGACAATAAGCAAGGTATCTGGGGACGCGAAGGTCGATTTTGTCTATAAGAACCTTAGTGGTGCCACGGTGAGTAGTGAGTCGATCACTATTCCTGCCTTCACGGGTCCGGGCACCGTGACCCCGGGCACGTCGCCCGCCGCATTGGTCAACACAAACCAGTCATCCATCACGAGCAACTCGGTCACGGTGGCCAAGGACACGCTGGTGTTGGTCACGGTGGCTTG
>JAAYZX010000061.1 GCA_012514635.1 Actinomycetota bacterium | reverse complement strand
TACGGCAGTAAACGCGGCCGGGGGAATTGCCCCCTCCGCAGTCGCGCCCGCCAGCACCGCCATATCGGTCATGGCGGAAGCCATGTAGGTAGGGTTGGCTTTGAGGCATTTGACGTAGATGGTGTCGTCGGTGATCCAGTCGTCGGGGTCTTCGGGGAGAGTTGCGGGGAGCATGCCGAGGTAGTTGCCGTTGGCGTCGAAGTAGGCGCAGTTGCCCGTCCACGATTTCAGCACGAACCCGTCGTTCCGGTTGAGGCTGACGACTGCGCATCTAAGATTCGTCGAAGATGTCTGCGACGAAGGTCGGTCGTCTACCCCTGGCAAGATACAGGCCCTCATTCCTGGCCGACGCTGGCCGAATCCTGAAACGCGTATACGGTGCGTTCACAGCGCTGCAATTCCTGCTTGGCATTCCATTCGGCGTAGAAAGATTCACTGCCTGCTTGCACGTACGCGTCTGGGTCCCAATCTGGAGTTCGACGAATCGCAATGCTCCTATCAGGGCGTAACCAGACTGCAGTATACCCTGGGATACCGGGTACTGTTCCTTCAACACTTTTGAGTGTGTCCTCATCGCTCCATAGGATGGTTGCAGTCAGGCTCTCTCCTTCTTCGGGACCAAACATATTTACACGGACTTGGGTTGCGCCATTTTGAAAATGATCGATGTTAATGGCCATCCTTGTAGAGTTTCTCGTGAATCCGGCCTCGCTCGTCTCGGAATGCCAATCCTCTACCTCCCAACCCTCGGCGAGCAGTTTCTCCTTGAAGCCATCCAACGAACGTTGAGCGAACTTGTCAGCGAATTCTCTAGCCTTCGCAACCACTTCGTTCAGTTGAAAGGGGACATCAGAGATTATATAGGTCTTCGCGACGAGCTTTGGACCTGTCTGCTGTGCTGATTGGGCTTTCGCATCCCAAACCGATTCTCTGCAGCCAGGCAACACCGTTTGGCACAAGATTACTGCGAACCAAAGGGCCTGAGACTTGCCGATTCCTTTCATTGCCACCTCCCTACGGACAATCACAATTCAGACCATGCGCTTTAAGATCTTCGCCGAATAGTCCGGGGGAGTAGCCTTCTTGTGGGTCCTGCAATCTGGGCACCTCACCGTCATGCACTAATTCTCCCACTTGGTCAAACGGCAATCGGACACCAAACTTCTGAACAGCCTCGTACGCAGCATGGGCACAGTTATAATTATAGAGATTATACTTCAGCTCTCTCCATTGACTCGAAACCCATTGGCTATCACACCACTTGAGGAAACCAAACAGGTCCTTTTCGCTATCCCACTCGAATCTGGCACACACATCCATTTCAGAAACTGACGAATCTAGCTTGAACTCGCCATTAACATCACCCCCATGGTTTATTAGGTGGCTCATGTCAAGAAGACCCAAAATCGGAAAGAACCCCATGGGTCTGTTAAGGTATTGCACATAGTCCGGATGGTATTCCTCGAAGACCGCTATGACCTCTTGGGGAACGCTTAACATCCATGCACAGTGCCCGGTGTCAGCCCCTTCGTAGGAATCTCTGTCTCCTCCGTTCCCCGGCTGATCGATAAATACCCAGAGCTCGGCAGTATTTGCCACAGTAACCTTGATCTCTTTTGATCTTGGCTCCTTCTCCTTGATCGAACTCTTTGTCGTACTCTTTGTCACATCCTCCGCCAGATAATCCAAGCACTTGATATAGATGGTCTCGCCTGTAACCCACCGGTCAGGCTCGTCTTCAGTGGCATCCAGAGCCACGTCAGTGCGTTCGACGCCGTCCTCGTCGTAGACCGGTCCAGCACCCGTCCAACGCACCACGTTGAACCCTTCATGCGGCACGGCGGTCACCGCGATCAGCTCGGTAGGCGTGTCGGGTTCGGGATCGGGATTGTCAATTGCATAGGTATAATTCTTCCGGGCGCCGGCACAGCCCTCGGGTTGGGGAAAGGTGAAATGCCCCGCCACGGCCGGCGGCACAAGATTGCCTTCAACCTCGATATCCACCTCCAGCGTTGGCCGTTGCACCGTCTCCGCCACG
>JAAYZX010000060.1 GCA_012514635.1 Actinomycetota bacterium | reverse complement strand
TGGTAGAGTGCCAGCTTCCCAAGCTGGATGTCGCGGGTTCGATCCCCGTACTCCGCTCCATCTCCTTCGGTTTCGTGGCGCACATCTCGGTCCCTTGAGTTGAGAACGTATTACCCCCCGGGGTATACTGACCCCATTGAGAATAAGGACCCGGTTCGGTGATCGAGTTCGGTGGCTGAGGGCGCGGTTCACTGAGGGGATACAAAGGACCGGTATGGATGCGACAGAGCAGGAGCTAGAGCAGGAACTTCGGCGGCAATCTGATGTGGAGCAGGTTGTCAACCGACTGCGTCGCATCGAAGGGCAGGTTCGTGGCCTTCAACGCATGCTCGAAGATGGGAGGGACTGCGAGGCCATCCTTACTCAACTAGCGGCGGCCCGATCCGCGTTGGATCGTGTGGGCATGTTTCTGATCAGCCACCGCATGAAAGAATGTCTGGAAGGCGCAGGACAGCATGTCAGTCAAGAGGCCATGGAGGCGGCATTCGAAGTGTTTCTGAAATATGCGTCGCTTGGGCGGAAGGCTTGATGCTTCGCACCACTGGGGTGGCACTGATGCCGGCAAAGGAGCGGTTTCATGTATGACGTTTTGATCCTGGGCGCCGGCCCGGCCGGGTTGACGGCTGCCATTTATTCGGCGCGGGGCGGGATGAAGACACTGGTTCTGGAAAGGCAGATGACGGGTGGGCAGATCGCCACAACGGATCTAGTGGAGAACTACCCCGGGTTTCCGGACGGGATCAGCGGATTTGAACTCACCGAGCATATGAAACAGCAGGCGCTGCGTTTTGGGGCTGAGATTCGGGAGATCGAGGTGGTGGAGTCGGTGGCGCCAGGGCGTGTTCACGAGGTGAAGACGTCGTCGGATACCTACCAGGGTCGCGCACTGATTATTGCCACAGGTGTCGATCCGGTGGGCCTAGGATGTGGTGGGGAAGCCCGGTTCACTGGAAAAGGAGTATCGTACTGCGCCACCTGTGATGGTGCCTTGTACAGGGACAAAGTTGTAGCAGTGGTAGGAGGCGGTAACTCTGCGGTGGAAGAAGCACTGTTTCTTACCCGGTTTGCACGCAAGGTTTATATCGTTCACCGGAGAGACAAGCTACGTGCCGATTGGGTTCTGCAGCAGAGGGTCTTTGATAATACTAAGGTAGAAATCTTATGGACGGCACAGGTCAGAGAGATTCGTGGGGCGAATACCGTCACGTCCATGTATGTGGAGTTCACCGACACGCATGAGTTTCGCGACGTGGCCGTTGACGGTGTGTTTTTGTATGTGGGCCAGCGTCCCAATACCGAGTTTCTCACGCGTCTGCCGTTGCGGCGCGATTCTGCCGGGTTCATCCTGACCGACGACGAACTGGCCACCGGCATCAGCGGTGTCTTCGCGGCGGGCGATTGTCGGGCCAACGATCTGAAACAAGTGGTGTGGGCCGCCGCCGAAGGGGCCCTGGCAGCGCAATCCGCGGGTCGGTATGTGGAGGATCTAGGCTCCGTACCTCCAGATGGGGTGGACGAAGAGGACTCAGACGCCTGTGAGTCATCCACCGCCTGACCCGAGTCTCAGAGGGATTGTGTAGATCTCAGCCTAGACGCTCCATCAACCAGCCGATTACTCGGGCGTGCATCTCTGGTGAGCTTTGCGCAGACGTGTGGCTGCCCTCGGGGAGCAGCCAGAGATTGGCTTCGTCGGCCAGGTGGGTGGCTAGGTCCAGCGAGTGTTGGAACTCCACTTTTTCATCACCACGGGCATGGACAATGAGGACCGGAGTGGTGATCTGAGCGGCAGTGGCCAGAAGGCTGTGAGAGTGGAAGAAGTCGGTAAGTGCCTCTTCGTCCAACCGAGCTTCTAGGCCGGCGTCCTGCGCTGCACTCCATTCATGTTTTCGTTCCAGAGCGCGGAGCATGACCTGCTCATTGGCAGGGCACAGGACGGCAAGCGCGGCGAAATCGGCGTTTGGCGCAGCCCTCAGGCCGTAGTAACCGCCCATGCTGGAGCCGCGGTAGCCGAGGCGGGTTCCGTCGATCAGCGGGTGGCTCTTCATAAGTGCCACGGCGGCTAGGATATCTTCCTCGAGAGGGCCGTCTACCAGCCCTGTGCTATCGCCATGACCGCGAAAATCTATGGCCAGCACCGCCATACCGGCTCGGCAGGCGTCTTCGCAGAAGGAGCGATGGCGTAGCCTTCGGCTTCCGGCCCCGTGGGCTACGATGAGTCCCGGCAAGGGTGGTGTGCCGGGATGAGCGTTGACAGGAATATAGAGGGTAGCCGCAATAATAGGCCGGGCGCTGTCGCTCCTGCGCACTGCAGGTACGGGCCCGCTCCAGAAGCGGAGTTCTTCGCAGTGGATGGCGGAGTCGGTCATATCAGATCCTCAGCTCAGTATTAGATCCTTAATTCAGCCAAATATGGGAGATTTCGGCTGCGTTGCCGGAAATCAAATCCGTACCCCACGAAGAAGGTGTCGGGGACGGTGAAACCCGTATAACGTACGTCTATGTCGACCAGCCTTCGATAGGGTCGGTCTAAAAACGTGCACACCTCAAGCGAGCGAGGCTCTTTTGCGGCCAAGAAACGCAGGATGTAGTAGAGCGTTAATCCGGTGTCGATGATGTCCTCTACAATCAGAACGTCCTTGTTGTGCAAAGGATGTGCGATGTCTTTGGTAATGCGAATGGTACGGTGATGCGGGTCGTCATGATCCTGTTGATAGGAGGTGATGGCCAGGTACTCCATCTCTAGGGGCAGGTCCACGGCACGGGCCAGATCGGCCATGAAGATTACTGCCCCCTTGAGCACTGAAAGAAGCAGGAGATTCTTGCCGCGATAGTCATTGGTGATGTCACGGCCTATCTCTTCTATGCGCCGAGCGATGTCCTCACGGGTCAGGAAGACGGGACCAATGGGGGTTGAGCAGTCTTTCGTGTCGGCGTTCACTCGGGCGGTGCGATGTCGTACTTCTTGGCCAACTGGATGAAGTCCTTCTTGTAGAAGATCTTGATGTTGATTTCCGGGTACGCTTCGCGCAGCCTGCGTACCTTGCGATGTTTGGCCGTCACCAACGACTGTTTCATTTGTGTCACTTCTAGATACAGATCAAGTTCGGGAAGATAGAAGTCGGGCGTAAAAGCTTCTAGTATGCAACCGTTGGCGTCTCGCTCCAAAATAAACGTACGAGGTTCGTAGTCCCAGGGGATACGATAATAGTCCAGGATACGAGCGGCCTGAAGCTCAGTGACGGTAGCAAAGCGAGGTGGCTTGCTGCCGCGGTAGTAGTAGAAGGCAGGCGTCTCTTGGCTCATCCCAACTGGGAATGCTACCAGAAGAAGCCGGCTATAGTCCGCTGCGTCTGAGTAGAGCGGGTCCGTCGCCATGCTTGGCTGTGTGGTTGTGATACCGTAATCTCCGCTACGTTCCTGCTTATTCGAGGGGTCATCATGACACATACTCTCATCTACCCGGTGCATGCGAATCACACTGCCGACGGACACCTCGAGGTGGACGGGTGCGACGTTGTGGAACTGGCCCACACATACGGAACACCTCTTTTCATATACGAAGAGAAGACGATTCGTGATCAGTGCCGGCGTTTCAAGGATGCCTTTGCGGCTTGTGCCAACGATTACGAAATCATTTACGCCAGCAAGGCGCTACCCATAATCGCCGTCTTTCAGCTTGTAGAAGAAGAGGGACTGTCTCTGGATGTCGCCTCCGGCGGTGAGTACCATACGGCGCTGGTGGCGGGTTTCCCTACCGAGCGCATCTTCTACCACGGTAACAACAAGACACGTTGGGAGCTGGAATACGCGCTGGATAACGGTGTGGGCACCATAGTTGTGGATTCCATGGACGAGATGGATCTTCTGGAGACTCTGCTGGCAGCCGCGGGGAGAAGGCAGCGCGTCTTGCTCCGCGTGACACCGGGCATTGAGGCGCATACGCACGATTTCATACAAACCGGACAGATCGACTCAAAGTTTGGATTTGGGCTGGCAGGCGGTCTGGCTCGAGATGCAATTGAGAGGGCGATGGCCTCGCCGTGGCTGGACTTATGGGGGTTGCACGCTCACATTGGTAGTCAGATCTTCGAGCTAGGGGCGTTTCGCAGTGAGATCAGCGTATTGGCCGACCTGCTGAAGGAGACGCGCGAGGCATTCGGGTTTGAGTGTAGATGGCTGAACGCGGGTGGTGGGTTGGGTATCAAGTACACGGCCGACGATACGCCTGCCACCATTCAGGCGTACGCGGAGGTCAAGTGTCGGGGCCTGCGCGAGGAAATGGCGCGGGTGGATCTGCCCGTGCCTCGTATCCTGGTGGAGCCGGGTAGGTCCATTGTGGCTAAGGCGGGTATCACCGCCTACACGGTAGGGACTGTGAAGAAGTTGCCGGGCATCCGAACGTATGTCAGCGTGGACGGGGGCATGAGTGACAATATCCGGCCCATGCTGTACGAGGCAGAGTACGAAGTTATGATCGCCAATAAGGTGGACCACGAGCCGGATACGGTGGTTAGGGTGGTGGGAAAGCACTGCGAGAGTTCTGATGTCCTGGTGAAAGAGGCACGACTGGTATCGCCGGAACCGGGGGATATCTTAGTGACCCCGGTGACGGGTGCCTACTGTTTCGCGATGGCCTCTAACTACAACGGAAGTTGTAGACCCGCAGTGGTCATGGTCAATAACGGAAAGGCGCGAGTGGTTGTGGAACGAGAGAGCCTGGACGACTTGGTGGCGCGCCAGCGCCCGTTACGGAGTGAGTCATGAGCGGAAGCGTTCGGATTGGGTTGCTGGGCTTCGGGACGGTAGGGTCCGGTTTCTACAGGTTGGTTCAGAAAGAACGCGGGACCATTTTTGAAGCCACCGGTGTCGAACTTGATGTGCAATGGATAGCGGAGACGGATCTGAGCAAACACGGAGAAGGAGCGCCGCGCGGGCTGTTCACCACCGACGCGGGCGCGGTGGTTGATGATCCCGACGTGGATGTAGTGGTGGAGCTGATTGGTGGCGTTGACACGGCGTTTGCACTGCTGGAGCGTGCTCTGCGTAACGGTAAAAACATCGTCACGGCCAACAAACAGTTGCTCGCCAACCGTGGAGGACCTCTGTTCGATTTAGCACGGGAAACCGGGAGGCAGATCCGGTATGAGGCATCGGTAGCGGGAGCCGTACCTATCGTGAAGGTGATGCGGGAGAGCATGGCCGGTGCGGGCCTACATACCGTATACGGAATCGTAAATGGGACCACCAATTACATCCTTACCGCAATGCAGCACGGAGAAGGTGATTATGCCGCCACCCTGGCGGCCGCTCAAGCGTTAGGATACGCGGAAGCCGATCCCAGTGCTGATGTCAGTGGGGCGGACGCGGCGGCCAAGATGGCGATCCTGGCTTCTATCGCTTTTCAATCGCGCATAACTATGGCCGACGTTGCATATGAAGGTATTGAGGATATCCAGCCTCAGGATGTCGAACAGGCGGCGGAGTTGGGGTTTGCTATCAAGTTGGTGGGCTGCGCCCGCCTGGTGGACGAACGTGTCAACGTCTGGGTGGGGCCTGCATTGGTGGGACGCAACCATTCTCTGGCCTCCATCAGCGGTTCCGATAATGCTGTGCTCCTGGAAGGCTCGGAGATTGATCGCATCATGCTTGCCGGGCCCGGGGCGGGTGGCAGGCAGACGGCAACAGCCGTTTTGGCCGATGTCATTTCCATCGCCAACAGCAAAGAAACTGGCTTCCTGCAGCAGTGCTCCTGCTATCGCTCGCTTGGGTTGTTCCCAAACGAGGACATGGTGTCGGCCTTCTTCATACGTGTGCGGGTGGAAGATCGTGCCGGAGTGCTGGCGCAGCTTTCCTCCGTGTTTGGGTCGCACCAGGTTTCTATCAGCAGCATGATCCAGAAGGGTCACGGCGACCAGGCGGAGTTGGTGCTGATAACCCATCCCACTCCTGAGCGCGCCCTGCAGTTGTCCATCAATGAACTCGGTGACCTCTCGAGTGTTAGAGGTCGGCCGCGAACGCTTCGTGTGCTCTAGGGTTTGGAAGAGGTTTCGTGACGCCGACGGCGCGTATCGTTCATCTGTCGGATCTCCATGCGGGGTCACCGTACTTTGTGGCGAATCTGTTGGATCGCGCTTTGGTAGAGGTCAATGATCTTGCCCCTGATATTGTGGTGGTCACCGGTGACCTGACAAACATGGGTTATCGACAGGAATATCGACTGGCGGCCGAATATCTCTCTCGTCTCCATTGTCAGGATGTGTTGGTAGTGCCCGGTAATCACGATAGCCGCAACGTGGGGTATACGCACTTCGAGCGTATCTGGGGACGTCATGACCGGGTGATTCGCAAAGAGGGCATCACTTTGGTGGGGGTGGACTCTACAGAGCCCGATCTCGATTACGGGAGCATAGGGCGCGGCAGGTATGCTTGGTTACGCGAGAGCCTGCTGGAACAGCCCGACTCCTTCAAGATCTTTGCTCTACACCACCACCTTCTGCCAATCCCGGGAACGGGAAGAGAGCGCAACGTGGTGCATGATGCCGGCGACGTGCTTGAGCTCCTTTTGGAATGCGGCGTTAACCTGGTGCTATCCGGCCACAAACACGTGCCGCATTCCTGGAGGCTGGAGGATATGTATATCGTCAACACGGGTACCGTATCGACGCTGCGACTGAGGGGGGACACCAAGCCTTGCTATAACGTGGTGGAGATCGGAGAGGGCCGGGTGTCTATAGAAAGGCGCTATCCTTTCCACGGAGGGGAAATCATCGTGGAGTTCGGCATCGATTCGTAGGAGTCGCCGCTCCACAGTCGGCGGTTGCCGCAACGGGGGGAAACCATGCGTGCATTGCCGCATCAGCTCAGGTCAATTGCGCTCATCGATGGGGAACATTACCCGGACGTTGTTGCGCAGGCTCTGCAGAGTCTCGCCGATCGCTTCGAGATAGTGGGTGCCGTCTTTCTAGGGGGGACGGAAAAGATCGAAAGCTCAGACCTGGAAGACCAAGCGCTACGGCTGTATGGGGTGCCGGTGCAGTTTGCCACGCATGGTCCCGAGGCATTGCAGGAGGCCATTAGGCGCTGGAACCCGGAATGCATCGTTGACTTGAGCGACGAGCCGGTGTTAGGATACACGCAGAGGTTCCGGTTGGCGAGCTATGCTCTTGCGGCCGGCGTCGCATATCTGGGCTCAGATTTTCACTTCAATCCCCCAAAGCTTGAGCGTGTTGCTCAAGTTCCTTCTTTGTCGGTCATCGGCACTGCTAAGCGTGTGGGGAAGACCGCATTGTCTGGATTCACGGCGCGCAGGGCACAGGCTTTGCTGTCAGGAGCGGTAGGAGCAGGGCCGGGGGTGGTCGTTGTGGCTATGGGCCGTGGCGGTCCCTGTGTTCCTGAGGTGGTGAATGGGCTCGTCGGCCGTCTGGGGTCAAAACAACTGCTGAGGTGGAGCCGTCAGGGTAGGCATGCGGCATCGGATCACTTTGAAGATGCTGCTCTGAGTAGGGTGACAACCGTTGGATGTCGTCGATGCGGCGGCGGTCTGGCGGGACAACCGTTCGTGTCAAACGTACGCTCAGGAGTTGAGACGGCCAACACACTCGGCCCGTCGATGCTCATTCTGGAGGGGAGCGGAGCGACCATACCACCGGTGGCTACCGATGTTAGGTTGTGTGTCGCAGGTGCCCACCAGCCAATCGACTATGTGGCGGGGCATATGGGGACCTACCGGTTGCTGGTAAGCGATGCCGTGGTGCTGGCGATGGCGGAAGAGCCTCTGGCGTCGCGGGAGAAAGTAGATGGTTTGATCGAGCACATAGCACAGCTGAAACCGGGTATGCCGGTTGTGCCGGTGGTCTTCCGGCCGCGGCCTCTCGACACGGTGGAAGGGCAGGAAGTGGCTTTCTTCTGCACTGCACCGGAGGTCCAGTTGCCTGTGCTCGCACGTCATCTGGAGGACCAATATGGTTGCCGGGTGCGCCTGGCGTCGGGAGGTCTGGCGGATCGTACACAGTTGCGGGCAGATCTTGCGCGGGCGGAAATGGATGCGGTGCAGGTAGTGTTGACTGAGATCAAAGCGGCCGCCATCGACGTGGTCGCCGAGGAAGCTGAACACAGGGGTTTGCCCGTGGTCTTTGTGGACAATGACCCGGTTGAGGTGGCACCTGCTTGTGCAGGAGAACTGGTCGCCACCATCGAGGGACTGGTGGACCTGGCGTTGGAGCGGTTTCGGTCATGAACCCGGAGCGTAGCTCCTTGCGTCCGGAGCTCATCCAGATCGTGAGCCAGGAGCACGCTATTCCCTTCTCCAAAGGGCTGCTGGCGGAGTCCCTGACGGCTACCGGTCTGCCGCCCGAACGCGCCTACCAGGTGGCCATGAGTGTGGAGTGTCGCCTGCTGGATGAGGATATATATCGACTGCCCGTGGATGAATTGCAGGCTTTGGTGTATGACACACTGTCGCAAAGTGAGGGCCAGAGATATGTGCAACGCTATCTCCAGTGGCATAAGCTGGCGGCCGAAGAGCGCTCTCTCATCATTCTGATCGGAGGGGCCACAGGTGTAGGAAAGAGCACTTTGGCTGCGTTGCTGGCAGGACGGCTGGGAATAGTCCGGTTGATTTCCACGGACACGGTGCGGCAGGTCATGCGTGCCTTCTTCCCGCCCAATTTTATGCCGGCCATTCACTACTCTTCCTTCAGCGCTGGCGATTCCGTGCGGCTGCCACTGGACAAGGCGGCCGACCGACAGCTGCTGGGATTCGTCGAGCAGGTGCGGATGGTGAACGTGGGCGTTGAGGCAATGGTGGGGCGGGCTGTGAAGGAGGGTCTGCGCATGATTGTGGAGGGCGTGCATCTGGTGCCTGGGTTCATGCCCGCTTCCCCGGGTGGATCTACACTCATGCTGCAACTGGTGGTAGCCGTCAGTGATGAAGGCCTGCATCGTAGTCACTTCGTAGTGAGAGAACGTGAGACGGATGGTCGGCGCCCGTTCCGGCGTTACGTACGGCACTTTCGCAAGATTCGTCGCATTCAGGATTACATTCTCGAATTAGCGGTGGACCAGGGGACGCTGGTGGTGGAGAACAGTGACATTGATCAAGCGGTCAATGACGTAGTTGATGCCCTTTACGCGTTGTTGGATGCAGACAGTAAGGAACAGCAGATGCGCTCCGTAGAGGGTGTGCGGGGAGGTGGGGCGTGAGCGAGGAAGCACTGTCTGGCCAGGAAGACTTCCATTGTATATGCCATGAGTTTGCGCGGGTGACTGAAGCCGCGGCATTGGCTGCAGGGCGTTGGATGGGGAAGGGAGACGGAGCCGCCGCTGAGGATGCGGCGCGGGTCGCCATGCACAAGGCTTTCCGCCATGTTCCTATCGAAGGCACCATAGTGGTGGGGGAAGGCGAAGATCCCGAAGTGTCACCGTTGGCCGTGGGAAGAATGGTGGGGGTTGGCGGCCGCTCGTGCGACCTTGCACTCATCGCCCTGGAGGGCGCCAACATTGTTGCCCGAGGTCAGGCCGGCGCCATCTCGGCGTTAGTGGCAGGTGCGCCTAACAGCATTATGCGGGCTCCGGATATGTACATGCAGAAGATAGTTGTAGGAGCACCGATAGTGGGAAAGGTGGACATCGAGGCGCCGGTGGAGGACACTGTACAGGTGATCGCGGAAGCACTTGGTGTCAAGGCCTCCGAAGTGACCCTCATTGTGCTTGATAGGCCGCGACATGATGACCTCGTAGCCACCCTGCGGCGGGCCGGAGCCCGCATCAAGCTCATCCCGGACGGTGACGTTATGGCCGGAATTGCGGCGGCGGTGCGCGGCACCGGCGATCATGCATACATCGGTATCGGTGGAGCTCCTGAAGGAATCATGACTGCCGCCGC
Organism: Actinomycetota bacterium; assembly: GCA_012514635.1. Classification (GTDB taxonomy): domain Bacteria; phylum Actinomycetota; class Thermoleophilia; order RBG-16-64-13; family RBG-16-64-13; genus JAAYZX01. Next base: position 9,224 of record JAAYZX010000060.1, on the reverse strand, counting down.
TATGCGTTGCCTGGGAGGAGAGATTGTTGCCAAGCTATGGCCTCTCTCTCGGCGGGAGATTGAACGTGCTCGGACCTTCGGTATCGATGACATTGAGCGGTGCATGCGTACGGATGACATGGTACGTGGGCATTTGGTTCTCTCCGCCACCGGTGTCACCAACGGTGACGTGCTGAAAGGAGTGCACTACCAGCCGGGTGGGGCGCGTACGCAGACCATGCTGATGTGCACCAAGTGCAGACAGATACGTTACGTGGACACAGTCCACGACTTGAAAGAACCGGCTAATGAGGTTGGGTTCTGGAGGATTACATGATGGACACAAGTTGCCGGCCTCACAGCCGGGAGACGGAGCAATCCAGAAGGGCAGATCATGGAGCTTACTGAGCTGGAGCCCAGACTGATGTCGGACCTGCACACCATCGCAGGCGAGCTGGGTATTAAGAACTTTCGCAAGTACTCCAAGCAGGATCTCATCATGAAGATCCTCTCCGAACAGTCGCCGGAGCGACCTATGCAGGTACGCACCGGGTTGCTCGACATTCTCCCGGATGGGTTCGGATTTCTGCGTACGCGCGGCTACACTCAATCGGATAACGATATCTATGTATCTCTCTCCCAGATACGTCGCTTCAAGTTGCGTCGAGGGGACGAGATCACGGGACAGGTGCGCACGCCCAAAGACAACGAGAAGTATCACGCACTACTGAAGATCTTCACCGTCAATGGACTCGATCCTGAACAGGCGCGCCACCGACCGAATTTCGACTCGCTCACTCCGCTCTTCCCGAACAAGCGTCTCCGTCTCGAGACCACTCCCGCTCGCTTGGCGCCCCGTGTGATGGATTTGCTCTGTCCTATCGGCAAGGGACAGCGAGGACTCATTGTGTCGCCACCCAAGGCCGGCAAGACCACTATCCTCAAGGAGATCGCCAACTCGGTCACCGCCAATAACCCGGAAATTCACCTCCTCGTGTTGCTCGTAGACGAGCGACCGGAGGAAGTCACCGACATGGAACGCTCCGTCAACGGCGAGGTGGTTAGTTCCACTTTTGATCAACCGTCGGAGAACCATCTTCAGGTGACGGAACTGGTTCTGGAGCGCGTCAAGCGCCTGGTGGAAGTGGGGAAAGATGTTGTGGTTCTCCTTGATTCCATCACGCGCCTCGCCCGCGCGTACAACCTGGCTGCCCCGGCCAGCGGACGCATTCTGTCGGGCGGGGTTGACTCCACAGCCCTCTATCCTCCCAAGAAGTTCTTTGGTGCGGCGCGCAATATTGAAGAGGGGGGGTCGCTCACCGTTTTGGCCACCGCACTTATTGACACCGGCTCGCGCATGGACGAGGTTATCTTCGAGGAGTTCAAAGGCACCGGTAACATGGAGGTGCATCTCAGCCGCCAACTCGCCAACAAGCGCATCTTTCCGGCTATCGATATCGAGAAGTCGGGGACACGGAAGGAAGAACTGATTATGGAAGCGCAGGAGGCCAAGATGGTCTGGAAACTGCGCTCCGTGTTGCATGCGCTCGATCCCAACGCGGCCATCGAGCTGTTGATCGACAAGCTCAAGGAGACCAAGTCCAACCAGGAGTTCCTGGAACAGATGCGCAAAAATTCGCGCTGAACCGTATTCTGACATCGGTCGGTAGAGGATGTGATATAGAGGGGCTGAGGAGGACGGATTGACGCAAGAGCTGGGGATCCAGGGAGTACGTGTCGGGCACTACACTGATCGGCAGGGCGGTACGGGTTGCACGGTGATTCTGTGCCCAGAGGGGGCAACAGGGGCTGCAGAGGTAAGAGGGCAGGCCCCAGGTACCAGGGAGACGGACATACTCTCCCCCTTCTCTTCGGTGTCCGAGGTGAACGCGGTGGTGTTATGCGGCGGCTCGGCCAACGGCCTCGCCGCCGCCACCGGTGCAGCCCGTTATCTAGAAGAGCTGGGTCACGGCGTGGAGACCCCTTACGGGCGCATCCCTCTTGTATCCGCTGCGGTCATCTTTGATCTTCCTGTGGGAGACCCCAAAGCTCGCCCTAGCGCTGAGGACGCGTACAAGGCGGCAGTGGCTGCCGGCACTCGGGTGGAAGAAGGCAGTGTGGGAGCCGGTACCGGGGCCACCGTGGGCAAGCTGTTCCGGGAAGACAGCTGGATGAAGGGTGGAATAGGGTTCTCTAAGATAAGCCTTCCCGGAGGAGTGATCGTCGCAGCTCTGAGCGTGGTGAATGCCTTCGGAGATGTACTGGCGGAGGACGGCTCCGTTCTGGCCGGCGCGCTGCTGGACGGTGATTTTGTAAACTCACACGAGTACGTGTTGCGACTCACCGAGCACCCCCATTTTGGTCGCATGGAGCAGACCACCCTGTCTGTGGTGATCACGAACGCCCGCTTTCGCAAGATCCAGTGTGCAGCCATCGCCCGCATGGCTCACGATGGCATGGCACGGGCTATTTCTCCCGTTCATACGCCTGTCGATGGCGACACGGTATTTGTCTTGTCGCTGGGCGACCGGGTGAGCAACGTATTTCAGACCGGCATAGCCGCTGCTGATGTAGTGGCGGCTAGTATCCGTCAGGGCGTGCGTATGGCGGAGAGCATCGACGGAGTAAAGGCGGTGCGGGACTTAGAACTACCCTTGAAGTACTGACGAGAAGTGCGCAGGCGGCGGCGCAGCGCGCCGCCTGCGTGGACGGAGGACGAATGAACCTGCTGAAGGAGAAGCAGGAAGTACGCGACATCGTGACGCAGGCGCGGGCTAGGGGGCGGAGCGTGGGATTGGTACCCACCATGGGCTACCTGCACGAGGGCCACCTCTCGCTTGTCAGGCAGGCCCGCGCTGAGAACGACCTAGTGGTGGTCTCTATCTACGTGAATCCCACACAGTTCGGGCCTACCGAGGACCTTGGCCGCTACCCCAGAGATTTAGAGCGCGACCTCTCTTTGTGTCGCGAGGTGGGCGTGGATATTGTGTGGAATCCTCTGGAGATGTACGACTCTGGCCACCGCACCTGGGTGGTAGTGGAAGAGTTGACCGAACGTCTGTGCGGGATCAGTAGGCCGTCGCATTTTCGTGGCGTAACTACCGTGGTAGCCAAACTGTTCGGTGTGGTGCGGCCGGATCGAGCGTACTTTGGACAAAAAGATGCGCAACAGGCTTTTGTTATTCGTCGTATGACTCAAGATCTTGACATGGGTGTAGACATCGTGGTGTGTCCCACGATTCGGGAAGCCGATGGCTTGGCCATGAGCAGCCGTAATGTCTATCTGACACCTGAGCAACGCACGCAGGCGCCGTTGTTGCGCCGCGCCCTGATGGCCGCCGAGGAGATGGTGGCCACGGGCGAACGCCGCGTGGCCACCATCCGCGCCCGAGTGGAGGAAGTGCTGGCCGCGGCGACGCTGGGACGCATCGACTACGTGGAGATTGTAAATACCCAGACGCTCCAGGGGGTAGAAGAGATCGGGAGTGAATCTCTGCTGGCGTTGGCGGTGTTCTTCGGGAAAACACGCCTCATTGATAACACCATCCTTCGCATAAGCTAGTCGCGTCTCGCGCCGAAACGCGACGATCCGGAAGACGCGCCGCGCGGGGTATTGGTCATATCGCTTTTCAGGTGGCGGCAGTGTTCTGCAGACACGAGGTCGCGCTACTCCTTCGCCCGCCTATCAGAATATACGGAAGTAGCTTCCAGTGTTTACTATGAAATGCTATAGGGAAAGAAAGTAGTAATCGCCGGTATCGGTCCATTCTATGTTGGATGTCCTGAGAACCGACGAGGGGGGGAGATGCGGTCCGAGAACCGCCACCACCGCGAGAGGAACGGAGTGGGGCTGCGGGAGTGTGATTCTCTGCTCCATCGAGCCGATGGGGTGACCTGGGCCGCTGAGATCCGTATTCGTCCTCCGTCGGGCCCCTTCCATCTGTCTTGGACCATGTCGGCGCGCCGGTTTCCGCGATATATACCTCTGTTCGCTATCCAACCCGATTGACGTATCTGTACGACTTGGGAGGAAGCCATGAGAGAAATACCTACATGGGTTGTAGCAGATGCCAGCCAGGAGGACGTGTTCTGGCCGAGCGAGGCTATGAAGAAGCGAGCGTGGTTGAGTGATGCCACCGTATACGAACAGGCGGACAAAGATCCCGTGGTCTTCTGGGAGGAACGTGCTCGTGAAGGTCTGCACTGGTTCAAGGAATGGGACGCGGGCTATAAGGAAGATCCACCGTATTTTCAATGGTTCTTGGGCGGCAAACTGAACGCCAGTTACAATTGTCTAGACAGACACGTAGAGACGTGGCGGCGAAACAAGGTGGCGATAATCGGTGTGCGGGAGCCGATCGACGAGCCGCCACAAACCCTCACCTATTTTGATCTGTATCGTGAGGTTAACAAGCTTGCCAACGTGTTGAAGGGTTTTGGTGTCGGTAAGGGTGACCGGGTCAGTATCTATCTGCCCATGATCCCGGAGGCACAGATCGCAATGCTGGCCTGCGCTCGTCTTGGCGCCCCGCACAGCGTGGTCTTCTCTGCCTTTGCTCCTGATTCGCTGCGTAGCCGCATAGAGGATGCCGGCTCCAAAGTGCTGATCACTTGTGACGGCTACTATAGGCGCGGGCGCGCGGTCAACTTGAAGAACAACGCCGACGACGCCATAGAAGGCACCACCATTGGAGACGTCATCGTCTTCCGGCGGACCGGTCAAGAAGTCAACTGGGTGGAAGGCCGGGATCATTGGTGGCATGAGGTCATGGCCGAAGCCGATCCATATTGTGAGCCCGAGGTCATGGATAGTGAGGACACCCTCTACATCCTCTATACCAGTGGCACCACGGGCAAACCGAAGGGCGTCATTCACACCACGGGTGGGCATTTGGTCCAGGCATATTGGACCACTTTGTGGGACTTTGATCTTCACGATGAAGACGTCTTCTGGTGCACTGCAGACATCGGGTGGGTGACGGGTCATACCTATAACGTCTATGGTCCTCTCGCTGTGGGAGCCACACAGATATTTTTCGAGGGAGCGCCCGACTTTCCTGATCAAGGCAGGGTGTGGCAGATCATAGAGAAGTATGGTGTGACGGTCTTCTATACTGCGCCGACACTGATAAGGATGTTCGCCGGTTGGGGCGACGAATGGCTGGAAAAGTATGATCTTTCCAGTCTTCGCCTGTTGGCCACCGTGGGGGAGCCGATCAACCGTGAAGCATGGATGTGGTTCTTTGAAAAAGTTGGTGGCGGTAGATGTCCCATTATCGACACCTGGTGGCAGACTGAGACAGGCGGCACTTTGATCAACGCCTTGCCCGGTGTAGGTCCCTTCATACCCACGGTTGCAGGGCGGAGTTTCCCTGGGACCAGACATCAGATTCTTGATGAGCAGGGCAATCCGCTGGGCGTAGGCGAAGGCGGCCTCCTGGTGCAGAAGAGTCCGTTTGGTCCAGGGATGCTCAGGGGGGTATACGGTGACCCCGAGATGTACAAGGACAATTATTGGACGGAATATGGCCTTGAAACCTACTACACCGGCGATGGGGCCAGACTGTTCATCAAGGACAACTTCCGAATCACGGGACGCGTGGATGACGTCATGAAGGTGGCCGGTCACCGGCTATCCAGCGCAGAAGTAGAAGACGCCATGTGTGGACACCCACAGGTAGCAGAGTGCGCAGTGGTGGCCGCACCCCACGAGATCAAGGGGTCCACCCCTTATGCGTTCGTGCGACTCAGCGAGGGAGAGGGCTCGGAAGAGCTGGCTAAAGAGATCACCGCCCATGTAGTGAAAGCGCTTGGCCCTACCTGTCGGCCGGAGAAAATCCTATTTGCCGAAGCGTTGCCCCGGACCAGGAGCGGAAAGATCATGAGGCGCATCCTGCAGCGGTTGGTGAGTGACGAACCCGTTGGAGATACCGTCACCATTGAAAACCCGGAAAGTGTGGCTGCGCTCAAGACGTTGGTAGGTTATAAGGGCACGGGATAGAGTTCGGGAAGGAGGTATAGGTACGGAGCTTATTGGCACCCATCGAAAGGTACGTGCGAAGGAGGAACCATGGATCTGTTTGTTGAAGGAGAGGACGTGTGGGTGGCGAGTATCGCCGATAAGCCCGGGGCATTGGGGACAACGCTGGGGCTGCTTGCCGACGCAGGAGCCAACCTCGATTTCATCATCTCTCGTCGTGCACCGGATGAGCCCGGGTCGGCCGTGGTATTCGTGACTCCTCTGAAGAGTGATGCCGAAGTGCGGGCGGGCGATGATAGCGGATTCTCTGTCACTCGTATGACGTACTCGGTTCGGGTGGAAGGTGACAACGAGCCTGGTGTAGCGGCAAAACTTGTCAAAGCTGTAGGGGAAGCGGGCATCAATTTGGCAGGTTTTTCTGCTGCCAAATTAGGGGCGAGGTTTGTCGCTCACATCAGGGTGGATACACCGGAAGATAGGGAAGTGGTTGTCAAGGTACTTTCGGAGCTGTAGCGGTTACCTATCTTGGCGGAACCCAAAGTAGGCTGCGCTGAGACCGATCGTGACAACGGTGGGCACAACGCGGTCGGTTTATGTCTCAGCGCGGCCTTTTCCTATAAGCAGGCGCTGCTCGGGCGGGAGCTGCAAAACCTAATCAGATGATGATGCGTTCCTGAGTGTCGGACGGCAGAAGTGGGGTTGTGTCTCCAGGTCGATATGCGAGGGCCTTTGCGAGGAGATCTGAGCGTGAGGTGGCTTCGAATGTCTGAAAGAGTCGCTTGAGATGATACTTGACCGTGTTTTCCGAGATGAAGAGACGCCGTGCTATCTCCTTGTTGGCGTGACCTTCGGCCACCAACTCCAGCACTTCCAGCACGCGTTGGGGCAGAAAACTTGCGAGGTGCTCCATCTGCAGTCCTCCGGAGGAGTGGCTGCAGATAAATGTGGCCACGGTGCCGTCGCTTCCCGGCACGCGTACTGATCTCAGCAGGATTGCTCCGGCGGCCACCCCCGGTTGAGACGGCGCTGCCTGCACGACGCTGACTGCGGTAGATATGCCGGCATTGAAGAGCTGGTTCACATTGTCGCGCAAAGCACGACGCAGGCGATCGCGCTGGGCTCCCTTGTCACCGCAGAACACCAGGAACTCTTCAGCCTGTCTGTTGGCAAAGCGGATATCACCCAGACTGTCGGTCAGGATGAGTGCTGCGCCGATGACCTGGAGGACTCCTTCGGCTGCAGACTGCTGATCATGTATTCTCTGGTAGTCGAGCGCATTCTTGACGGCGGCAGTCACGTGTAGGGAGATCGTTCGCATGACACGCATGTCGGGCTCTATGAAAGGGGCCTCATCGGGCCGGCGTGTGAAGAAGAGCGTACCCACGGGCCGACCGTCTGTGATAATCGGCACCTCCAGCATACGCACCAGCCGCCTCATGGTAAGGGCCTTGCGCAGCGGCTGTTGTTGCCACTCTTGTTCCGTGAAAAGCTGCGTTTCGCAGACGGGGCGCTGTTCATCTACAAGATAGCGGAGTAGCGGATCATATCGAAAAGCGTATTGTTCATAACGCTTAACGTATCGTTCCACGCCACCTTGAACTGCGACTCTCACTAGATCCTGAGCGTCTGGACTGAAGAGGTAGAAGCCGTACGCATTGGCTCTGACAAGCCGAGGTATGGACTCCATGTAGTATGTGCCGAGCTTGGCCAGATCAAGGCTACCATGAACCGCGTCGATGAATTCCAACATGGCTTCACCGAACGGTGGACTCACTGGTCCCCGAGAGTTAAGCGGTGCGTGCTTACCGGTCATCCGGATCCCCCACTGCCCACGGTAGACCTTGGATATAAGTTCACGTGAAGTAGGATCACTTAGTCTAGTCAGGACAGGTATGTCTGTCAAGTTGTACAGAAACGGATTCCAGCAGGGGACTGGTTCTCTTGTTGCATGCCAACTCTTGGTCGCCGTCGTCACCCTCATTGTTGATGAGCGGGTGTCGACGGCGATGTGAAACTGACCCCATCCCATCACTTTGAAACGGACCCTACTGAAGGAAGCAGGTAGGGTTTCCTCGGAAAGGATGCATGCCGAGGGAGGGATCCGTGATCAGACTGGAGGAATGGGTGGACATCGTGGCGATGCAAGTCTTGGCTGTTCTCTTGGTTGATTCCTTGCCCGTGGATGCCATCGCAGAAGACTACTCGATTAGGTAGTTCCCCCCCTAGGGCAGTAACGATACGGTCTTTCTAACTCAAGGTGCCCTGATACAAGGTCCATGCGGGTCGGTGAGAGGGGTGAAGCAAGCCCGAACTGCGCACGGGCGGCGCTCTTGGGTTAGGCCAATCCAAGTGGGGGAGGACAAGATGTTGAAGAAGATGCGCGCTGTTGCAGTGTTGGCGGTGATTGCACTGTTTGTGCTGGCCGTCGCTGGATGCGGAGACTCGCCCGCAACAAGCGAGACTTCTGCGGTCACTACTGCCGATCAGGGATCAAATGCGTCGACTGAAGGTAATGCACCAGATTCCAGTTCGGGACCAAAGGTGGAGCTTAAGTTTGCTTTCTTCACTTCTGATAACACGTGTCCGGGGGAAACGGCGCTGTGGTGGATCGATGAAATCCAGAAGAGAACTAATGGACAAGTCCGTGTGAAATGGTTTCCGGGCGGAAGCCTTCTCACTGCCAAAAACACTTTCACTGGAGTACTCCAGGGCGTAGCGGATGTTGGTTTGGCCTGCGCTCCCTATGAACCGGGACGGTTTCCTTTGATTTCAATCAATGACCTTCCAGGTTTGTATGTGACGGGCAAAGAGGCCAGCCTGTCAGTAACAGATGTCATCTTGGCTAACAAGGAAAAGATGACTGAATTGAAAGACTTCTATATAGTCGGCGCCTTTGGCATGGACCCCGGCCGGCTCATGACCATCAAGAAGTATGAGACATTAGAGTCACTCAAGAGTGTCGAGCTTCGTACGCCGGGTGGGCCGCAGACACTGCAGGCGTTGGGCATCACAGAGGTCGCCATGCCGCAGTCGGAGATTGCACAGGCTCTCCAGACCGGCGTACTGGATGGCATCTACACGTCCCGCGACCTGTTGTTGGATGGTAAGTACGCAGAAAAAACCAAGCACATGATCGAATACCCTCTTGGCAGCATAACCTTCCTTGCAGTTATGACTCAGGCCAAGTACGAATCCCTTCCGGCTAACGTTCAGCAGGTCATCGACGATTTGGTTATCCCGTTTGCCGAAAAAGGCGGAGACGTAT
>JAAYZX010000059.1 GCA_012514635.1 Actinomycetota bacterium | reverse complement strand
GTAGAGATCGCTCCGTCGTGGCTGGATGAGGCGGGTGCTTACCTGGTGCGGGTGGGCTTGGTGTCGGGCGGTAGAGAGCAGGCGGTATACGAGGCTTGGCTGGGCCGAGTGGTCGACGGCGGCTCGACTGTGGATGTGGCTATAGTTGTGCCGCTGGCAGCCGGAATTTGGCAAGATGCAGATGGGACGTTCTTTGGCAATGTTCTCGATGAAGCAGTTGCGCCTTCATGCTCAACGGCTGGTCTGAGCGGGCTTGCTCGGCTCGTGGATATGTCGCCTGATTTTAACTTCACTCTTGCGATAGAACCGGTGCTACTGTCACAGCTGGAAGACATGAGCAACGGTTACACTGCACGCACTGCATCAGGTCAACTGGAAGACAGGGGTCGCGACTCGGTTGCGGCCTCCGGTGCCGTCATGCTACTCAACTCGTTGCGGTCTCTGGCCCTATCGGATGAGATTCAATGTGTACCCATGCCTTATGCGTTGCCGTCCTTGTGTACTTTGGCCGCCCAGGGTTGGGATGATGGACCCGCCCAGGTGCGACTGGGCAAGACGGAGCTATTGCGGTTAGTGGGTCTTTTTGAGACCCCCAGAGGCGCCTACCCGCCCACTCTAGAGCTTGACACCGCGAGTATTGCCGCGTTCAGTCAAGCGTCGGTGGATTACGTACTGGTGAGAGACACGGTGCTTGCGGATCTGGCGGAATCCTTGTCGGACGCTTTGCAACCAGTAAGAATAACCGACGCGGCTAACAATCGGCTGACGGTGCTGCCGGTCTCGGAGGCTCTGGCGTCGGTCTTTGCCGCTGAGTGCGACGTGGGGCTTCTTTGTGCGGCTTTGGCGCATATGACGGCCGATGGATCAGCTCAAGCGATCGTTGTCGCTCCGCTCGACGAATACGATGTTCCTTCGTTCGAACAGATCGCATCTTTTGCACGGGAGATCCTGGCGTCGGGTGCTTTCCGTTTGGTGACTTTGGATGAATTGGTCGAGAGTTGGCCTCCGGATCGACGTCCCATCTACTTGAGCAGGTACGGCGGCTATGCTGAGGGTCTCAGAAGTCGTGCGTTATTGGACGAGATTGCTGCAGTCCGCGGTGTGGTGTCCGACTATCTTGCGGCGGCCGACGCCGCTGCATCGCAGGCGGTGGCCGTGGCGGTCAAGCTGTTTCGTGCCCAGAGTCGACACTGGCTGCGATCCGATCTGCCGCCCGAGTTGGCTGGTGAGGGCATCCGTTATGCACGTGCTGCGCTGGCGGCTGCCGAGGAGGAGTTGGCTCGGATAACAATTGTCGACCTAGAAGTGACTCGCGGCGCCGGCGTAGGGGCCGAACTTCGCGTGAGCATAGACAATGCCTCCTCGTATTCGTGGAATTTAATTCTGGAGTCTGTTGCGGGCGAAGAGGAAGAGAGGATAAGTTCGAAGACTGTCAGTGTGGCTCCCGGGCGGAATGTGTTCTTTGCTTCGGTGCGGGACAACGGTGGAGCAGAAGGCCGAGCGTTGGGACCGCAGAGCGGGACAGAGGGTCACGCGGTGCGTATTCTGGCCGGCTCAACAGTAGTGGCGGTTGCTCCATGGCCTGCGACTTCCGGCTGGATGGCTCAAAACATATGGTGGTGGATCCTGTGCGGCGTAGCTTTGGTGGTCGTGGTCGTGGTCGTGGTCGTGTTGGGTGGGGTGCTCTTTCGGCGCCGGGGCGCCGGGATGTCCGCGCGGCGCATTGGCCGCCGGGTTGCCGAGAGGCGCTGAGCATTTGTGCTCATCTGGGTGTACTTTGGTAAACTGTAGAATATGGATGCAATTGAACAGGTAGCCGATCTCCTTCGCGGTGCGTCTTTCCCTGTTTGCCTCACCGGCGCAGGGATCAGCACGGCATCAGGAATTCCTGATTTCCGGTCTCCCGATACAGGGTTGTGGACCAAGGTTGATCCCATGAAGGCTGCGAGTATTGACGCCTTCCTCGACGATCCGGTGGAGTTCTGGTCCTTTTACCGGCATCGTCTAGGGGCCCTTGATACAGCTCAACCCAACCCGGCCCACTACGCGCTGGCTAGAATGGAGAAGGCCGACTACCTGAAGGCGCTCATTACGCAGAACATTGACCGTTTGCATAAGCGGGCGGGGAGTTCTGCCATAGCCGAGGTCCACGGTAGCATAGATTCTGCGGTGTGCCTCACATGTGGCCGGCAGTATCCGCATGCGCGCATGGCGGAAGCTTTGGTGGATCCCAATGGGCTGCCTCGGTGTGATTGTGGTCGCATTCTTAAGCCGGGCGTGATTTTCTTTGGAGAAGCACTGCCTGAGGAGCAGTATGCTCTGTCTGTCAGCTGGGCGCAACGGGCCGACTTGATGCTTGTAGCGGGGTCGTCGTTGGCGGTGTGGCCGGTGGCCGGGCTACCGGACATCACATTGAGGACCGGGGGCAAGCTGGTCATCCTTACCGCGTCGGAGACGCCGTATGATGAAAGGGCTGCTGTTGTGGATCCTCGCCCGCTCGAGGAGATCCTGCCTCATCTCGCGGATATGCTTCAAGCTTAAGGAAGCTTCCTGATGCCCGTGTATCAGTTCGATGGGGGTCGTCCTATTATCGATCCCTCCTCCTTTGTGCATCCAGACGCGGTCGTGTTAGGCCATGTGGTTATCGGTCCCCGCTGCTTCATAGGCCCGGGAGCGTACCTGCGGGGCGACTGGGTGGCCATCAGTGTGGGCGAAGGCTCCAATGTGCAGGAGGCGTCGATCATTCACGGTTATCCGGGTACAGAAATTGTTCTAGGGAACGATTCACATCTGGGACACGGCTGCGTTATTCATGGTGCTCGTCTGGCGGACAATGTCTTGGTGGGCATGAACGCAGTGGTTCAGGACGATGCCGTGTTGGAGGAGGGTTGTATTGTTGGTGCCGGCTGTGTGGTTCCGACTGGTTTCGTGGTCCCGACCGGAAAACTTGCCCTAGGGGTTCCGGCCCGCATCGTGGGCGACGTGTCCCCTGAACTGGCTGCCTCCAAGCACTTGGGGACCGTTTGGTATCAGCAACTGGCGGAACGTTGTCTCTATGACCTGCGGGAAGTGCCGCTCTCCGAGTGTCTATTGTCGCAAGAGGCATGGGCTGCTATGGGGTCGCCCCGCGACAAGCTGTCCTGGATAAAGGAACTCAAGGGCCTGGGGTAGGAGCCTTTATTCAAGCCCTACCCGGCCGAGCAGCAGTGAGGCGCGTATATGAGGTGGCAGTACAAGGCGCGCGGTGGGGACTCAATCGCTTGGGTGCGCGGGGGAAGAGGTCGGCTTGGGGGTATCGTTCGTGGCTGCTCTGTCTTCCGGTAGCAGATAGGACTCCATGAAATCCACGCAGGCCTGATAGGCTTCATCGAGATTGAAGCCTTTCTTGTCGAAGAACCACTGAAGTATGAGACCTTCCATAAGCGCCATCAGCAGTGAAGCAGAGCGCCCGCTGTCAACCTTGCGGAATTCGCCGGTAACGACGCCGTCATGGATCACGCGCTCCATATACGTGCGATAAGAATCGTAGATGCGCTGTGTGTACTCCTGAACCGCCCGCTGGCGAATGGCCTGCGCCATGTAGTCGATGACTACCGTGTAGTAGCGGCGCGCCCGCCTCTCATTGCTGAAAAGGTTGGTTAAGAACAGCTCCAGTTTCTCGGGGGCGGTGACGGAAGCTGTGCAGAATCGCTCGAACTGCGCGTCCATGCGCTCTACGATTCTGTCCAGCACGGCGAGGAATACGTCCTCCTTGCGCAGGAAATAGTAGGAAATGAGGCCCTTGCTGACCCCCACATGATCTGCGATATCGGCAAGGGTGACCTGGTTATAGCCCGTCTTGAGAACCAGCCGCAACGCCGCTATCACGATCTCTTCCCGACGCTCATCTTCCTTGGTTCTAGGCCGTCCCATAACCTCAGAGTTGGTTGGCTGACCAGTTAATGCAGTCTATCACGATGGATTTTCGCAGGTTAGGGTTGGCCGCGTATGCGGGATAGAGACGTGACGAGGGTAATGTCGTGCCGCGGTGAGATCTTCGCCACTCTAGAAGTGAGGATAAACATGGATATTGCAGTTGTAGGGTTGGGCAGAATGGGGTCTCGGATATCCCGCCGATTGCTTGCAGCGGGGCATCGGGTAGTGGTAGCAAACCGTTCCATGGGGCCGGTAGAGGAGCTTTCAGCGGCAGGAGCGCAGGGTATAGCTACGAGGGGGGAAGTTGTCGCTGCACTCGATCCGCCACGGGTGGTATGGCTCATGCTGCCCGCAGGGGCTGTCACGGAGGAGGCCGTAACCGAGTTTGCGGATCTGCTCGCATTGGGGGATATTCTTGTTGACGGAGGCAACAGTTTTTACCAAGATACGCTGCGACGGACCTCGATTCTGGCAAACGCGGGGATTCACTATGTGGATATAGGTGTTAGCGGTGGTATCCGCGGTTTGCATGAAGGCTTCTGTCTCATGGTGGGTGGGGTTGCGGAGGCGGTACGTGTGCTGAGGCCGGCATTGGAGTCGCTTGCCCCGTCGCCTGAGCTGGGCTGGGCCCACGTGGGCGAACATGGCGCGGGTCATTTCGCAAAAATGGTCCACAATGGCATCGAATATGGTCTAATGCAGGCTTATGCGGAAGGTCTTGATCTCATCCGATTTCGTGGTGACCTAGGCCTTCAAGTGGATCGTGTTGCCGAAGTGTGGCGCCACGGGAGCGTCATTCGCTCGTGGCTACTAGATTTGGCCGCTGAAGCTCTGGGAGAAGACCCCTTACTGGATGGCGTGGCAGCGTATGTGGATGATAGTGGAGAAGGGCGGTGGACTGTCGAGGAGGCGATCGCTCAGAATATCGCGGCGCCGGTCATTACCATGGCGCTGTTGGCAAGATTATCCAGTCGGCGGCCTGAGAGCTATGCGGCAAAGGTGGTCGCCGTGTTGCGCAACCGTTTTGGGGGTCACTCCCTTCCCACTACCACCATGTAGAGAGGCGCTTCTGTGGCTATGTCGACGCCTTCTGCGCGAGGGACAATGGGTCTGGGCCGAATTCTCGTTTACTACGGCGCCTTCTGACGCATGCCCATAGCCCGGGATCCGGAGCGTCCGAGGGTCTCGGGATCGGGAGCCGCACCACCCGGGCACTTTGGTACAGCTATAGAAGCCTCCTTTGCGGTAATGGGGTGCCCACGCGAGCGGCAAGTGAAACCCGGCAGTAGATGGGGCTGGGGTGAGTGAGAAGATTTCGGTACGGTGGAAGAGTGAGTCAGGCACGAGAAAAGGTGGGCCGGATGCCGAAAGGAGCGCTGGGGATTATCTCGGATACGCACGGCATGCTTCATCCCGGTGTGTCGGCCTTGTTCCGCGGAGTGAACGGGATCGTGCATGCCGGGGATGTGGGCGCCGATAGCGTGCTGGACGAATTGGCGGTGTTGGCGCCGCTTACGGCGGTGAGGGGTAATACGGATGTCAACGGACGTGCTGCGGGACTTGCCACCGTTGAGGTCCTGGAATGGGAGGGTCTGTCCATTGCTGTGGTGCACGATCTTAACCGTTTCCATTTGGAGCGAGATGCCGGAGAGTTCATCGACATTGTAGTGTTTGGTCACAGCCACCGGGCGGAGATCGTGTGGCGGAGGGATAGAGTGTTCTTCAATCCCGGATCTGCGGGACCCCGTCGCTTTGGACTGCCGAGCACTGTCGGTTTTCTGACTGTGGATCAGAAGGGTGTACCGCGCCCGGAAGTAGTGGAGTTAAGACCGGTATGAGGCGGGGCGGCCGGGGGCCGGCTTCAGCCGGCCCCCGGCCGCCCGATCTCCTGCTCCTGCTGTGAGTTGTTACAGATTTTCCGCGATGTATGTGGTCAGCTCACCCATCCGGTGCGTGTAGCTGCCGAGCTCGTTGTCGTACCATCCAAAGATTTTGGCATGAGTCACAGGAATCTGAACCGTGTCGCCGCTATCCGGTAGTTTGAGGCTGAGGAATCCCGTTCGTGTGTGCGTTTCAAGAGCCTCAATAACTACGGCGGCATCCTCGCCGATCATATCGCTGGAGACGTTCTGCTCGTAGCTCACCTTCACCAAGTCCTTGCCTACTCCGGCGGCTGCCTGCTCGTAGAGTTTGTTGATGCTGTCTTGTGTGATGCTGGGCGTGCCTTCGGGTGTCATTTCCGATTGGAAGGTGGCGTTCAGCACTATGAGGCTGGCCGTGTTGGTGGGGATGCGCAGCGAGTCGGCCATGAACCCGATGTCGCCCATAGAGGGCATGACAGGCTCGAGAGCTTTGGCGGCATTGGTTGACGTGATGATGATGTTGTTGAAGATGGACCGCTTCTTGCGCAGGTCTTTCTCGTCGGCTTTGGGCACTGAGTCGAGCACCGACTGCGTGTTGGTGGCGGCGTGGACAGTTCCCATGCCTGCGGTCAGCATATTTGAAGTGGCCTCATTCTCCAGCAGCGGCTTAAGCATGTGGGCTAGGCCGGTGGTAGTGCAGGAGGCGGCCGAGACCAGCAGATGCTTGCCGGGCACGTACTGTTCATGGTTGATGCCGCAAATGAGCATCACGGCATCTTCCGGCATTGTCTTGGATTTGTCCTTGATCTTGAAGGCCGAGCTGTTGATGACGACCTTGGCGCCGCCCAGCAGGTGACCGCGGATAGACCCCTTCTTCTCGTCGTCTCCGGGCACGGTAGGATCTGCGAAGGTGCCGGAGCAATCCACCACGATGTCTACGCCATAGTCACGCCAGTTGATGTCTTTGGGGTTCCGCGCCGTGCGCAGAATGCGGACTTCCTTGCCGTGGATCTTCATGAGGCCGGCCGCCTCGTCGACAATCTGAACATCGGGTTTGCCGTTATGCCCCAGTAGGTAGCGGTACAGAGGACCGTAAGTGCTATCTTTGCACAGGTATTGTCCGACGGCGTCCAATGACTGGCCGACGTTGCGGCCTGCGTTCATGACGAACGAATCGAAGGTACCGCGGTCGAGGTGATACCAGAGGGTTAGTTTACCGATCCGGCCGAGTGCGTTGATGCCCAGAACGCGACTGCTCATCGAGGGTCCTCCTTGGAGACGGGAAAATTGCTTATGTGGTGACTCCCCCTGCTATCGTATCCCCGGTTGGCCTGTGTCAAATGCGATACGACCTCCCTCTTGCCGAAGAAGATCTGGCCTGTGTGGCCATCCATGCTTAGCCAGTCGCCCATGTTCAGCAATCTTCCCGCCAAGCATGCCGTTCCAGCCACTTCGTCTACCTCCAGACTTCTACAGTCTACCACGGCGGTTTTGCCGAGGCGTTTAGCAGTGACTGCCGCATGTGATGTGGCTCCTCCCCGTGCGGTGAGGAGTCCCTGCGCGCGCACAATCATAGCGATTTCTTCCGGTACTGTGTCGGGTCTTATGAGAACCACTCCCTCCTCGGGATTCTTGGATAGCAGGATGTCGATCTGCGCAGCGTTCACTGCCACTCTGCCGGCAATGGCTCCCCCCGATACTCCGATTCCCACTGCATCAGGTTTGGGTAGACGACCTTTTTCCGGACGGAGGAAGAGAGGTAGCTCTTCTTCAACATCTTCTACCATAGATCGCTTCTGGAGGATATAGAGATCCTCGGGGTCAGGGGATTCGAATGTAAACTCGATCTCTTGCGGGTCGTGATGCCGAGTGCTTACGAGGTCTTGAGCCACTTCAAGCAGTCGTTTGTACACCAGGGGAAAGCGGCTCTCCAGACTGCTGCGTACACCGCGGTACGCGGGGCTGGCTCGTCGCTGCGTCTCCGAAACGGGGAGTGGAAATACCAACCCGCCGACCAGGTCCTCTCCCTGTGCTCCAATGGCGAAGTCGCCAAAAAGTCGCACTTGGCGGCCGTGGGACTCCACCAGGCTACGGGTGAAGGTGACTCCGGATCCCGATTCGTGACAGAGATTCCCCAGCACCATTCTTTGGATGATGACGGCGGTTCCCCAGTGGTCGGATATCCCCATGTATCGACGGTAGAAACGCGCGGGAGCCGCATACCAGGAATCGAGAACTCGTCCTATGGCAGCAATTATCTGCAGGAACGGATCATCTATGAAGACGACTCCCAGTTCCTGGGCCCGCGCCCGATAGGTTTGGGCAATCTCCCGCATCTGCTCCGGCGAGAACTTCACCTTTTTGGCAACGTGGTATTTGTCTTTGTAGCCGGCAATGATCTCGTCGAAGATATCGCGATCCAGGCCTGCCGACATGGCCCACGATTGTATGAATCTGCGGTACGAGTCCCATGCCGTCCAAGCCATTTCCGGCTGGGTTGCTATTTCGGCCGTCAGTTCGTCGTTGAGGCCGACGTTGATGAGGGTCAGCATTAGACCGGGCATGGAAATGGCAGCGCCGGAGCGAATGGATAGTGTGAGAGGTCGCTCAGGGTCGCCCAGGCGTAGGCCGGTGGCATCTTCGAGCTGCGCAAGCGCGTGTCTTATACGGGCTATGGTGTGCTCATAGAGCGGCCGGTGACTCATCGAGGAGAAAACGGCGAACAGCTCGGTGGTCAATACAAAACCCTGGGGCACACGATATCCGTATGACATCATTTCCTTCAGTCCCAGCGCTTTGTAACCGAGAGTCATCTGGCTGTCCAGATTGGGTTGTGGTTTGTTCAACCAGGACACCAGACGGTCTGGGTCGTAGTTCATCATGCGGGTGAGGTCCCTCTCCGACACCTTGTCGCCTAGGTCGGTGAGGTGGCGCAGGGCGTTGCTCACATAACGGTCGAGGCTCTGCAGTCCCAATGTGGATACGACCAGCTCCCGTAGAATGCTCTCGGCCAGAGCATCGGGTGTGAGACCGCGGTCCACGCATTGTTGATCGTCGCGCTCCAGGATAACGCGGAGCGCCTGATCATAGGTTTGCGTAGAGAGCCGCACCAGATTTGACACGCCGTGCGCTAGAAACTGGAAGACATTGCGGCACTGAGCGTAAGTGAAAGAACGATGCCCCGCTCCTTCGCGCAATAGAGTGAAATCAGATTGCAGGTTCTGCGAATTGATGCCGTCTACGGCCAAGGCTCGACCAAACTTATTGAAATTTGAGGCAAAACGACGGAGAGAGGCTCGGCTTACGTACTGGTCTGTGATCTCGTCCGCGATCTCGTCGAGAAGCTGTCCAACCAGGGCCTCTATTCTAAACGATAGCCCCAGGGCGTCGAACTTGGGCTCGCGATAGGTGCCGTACATAGAAGGGATGCCGGCCGCGATGTGTCTCTTGCGGAAGATGTTCTCCCGGCCTTCCGAGCGAACAGGGTTTAGGATGATCTCGCGAAGGGCTTCCAGGATATCGAGCGAAGAGTCGAGCAAAGCCTCGCGTACGCGTGCACGCGAGTAGCGATATACAGTGGCCATGATGCCCGGCTGTGGCGACTGGAGACCGACCTCCCAGGCAGTGAGCGACTGCACGAATACGGTGCGGGTTTCCTTCGGCAGTCCGGCGACCGCGTCTACTTGAACCGCTAGATTCTTGGGCGAAGTGGAGTACTTGATCTCCAGCAACTCCAGCATTCGTCTGACAAGCGTCACACGACGACGGTCCTCTGCGGACGCCGGTTCTCCCACGACAACCGCATGCGGCCCTTCCGCCCAGTTTCGTTCATTTGCCACGGCGAGAAGGGTGTTTGGGGAGACATAGGGGGCGAGGAGGCTGTCGTCCAGCGTCTTCCAATAATCCAGGACTGCTCGTGTGAAGTCGATGAGGCGACTTGAGGATTCGGCATGCACCTGCTTACGCAGGAAGTGCATGAGGGTGTCCTTGCGTCCGCAGATTTCGTCGATCTCGGTAGAGACGGAGCGCAACTCCCCTTCTGCACCGATCTCGTTGAAGTATGCGGGAAACGAGCGTAGCAGCTGTTTGATCACCGAGTAGACGGGCTTGAGGTCCGCGTTGAGAAGCGATGTGATGTCTTTCTGGAAGAGATCAGTATCGGCTATGAAGGCACCGCCCAGTCTGAGTGCTACGGCAAGTGCCGCCGCCAGGCGTTCGTAGAGCGCCGGATTGGACTGCACTATGCGCATCCAGCAGCGGATGTTGGCAAGGTGGTACGGGTTGGCAAGCATCTGCCATTCGTCTGTGGCGCCGCACACATCCGGGTACTCAAAATTCCAGGACAGCAGGTCATCCGTTATGCGGTCGGCTGCACCTACCGCTCCGGTTTCACCTATGGCGACGCCGATGGCCTCATAACACTGCAACCGCATGTCCGGGAACAGTCTCTCGCGTTGACGAAAGAAGCGGGCGAGACGTCTCAGGATGCGATGAAAATGCACGTGATGCGATGGTTCGATCAACAGGCGTACCACAGCGAGCAGCTCAACCATTACCTCTCTCTGCCGTAGACCGAGCGTATTGTCCTTCAGCAGATAGAGGCAGACGGCGAATCTATCCTCAAGGTTTTCGATGCTGAATATCTGGCGGATGATGGAGTCGACGACTTCCGAGAAGGTGGGGAAATCCTCCGAGATAATTTGCTCAAGCGGCACGGCCAATGCGTGTTTGGCCAATGATTCCATACGATCGCGTTCTGCAAGCCCGAATAGTTCCACGACGCGCGCTTCATCGCGCAGCCGTATGTCGCGTGTCTGGGCCCAGGCGGCTACGTCTAAGTGATCTGCGATCTCGAGGTAGCCAAGGCGAAGGACCTGCCGATAGAGGGATGCCAGATGGACAGCCATTTTGAATGCCCGCTCCTCAACAGGCGAGGGGACGGCCTCGAGTGCTAAGGCTGTCCGAGCCAAGGTGCGAAGTGGTTTGTCACGCTCCAGAAACGAGATCGGCATTCGGGGCAGGAGTCTTCGCAGAGCGTCGGCGGCATCGATGCCGATGTCGATGTAATCATGACCGTGCTCGCCTTGGAGGATTGTCGTCATCCACAGAAGAACTTGACGAAGCAACTGAGTGGTTCGCTCGTCCGGCAGGGGACTGCGCAACAAGCTCAACACGATCTCGAGCACGAGCTCTGAAAGCTGTCGGCGTGCTGGGTGCTTGTCGAAGTAGGTCCAGTCGCGGAGGAGGATGGTCTGCAGGCCGTCGATCACGGTTCCGGAGTTACGGAACTGATGGAAATACTCGTCCAAGGTCTCCCTTAGAAGCCGGCGAGGTCCATAGTGGTCCGCCACGGCTTCCAGCAGGATACGGAAGCGCTCAGGTATCTCTGGAGTGATCGCAGTTCCTGCGATGTTGGCTCTCAGGGCATCGGATTCAATGGGTAGCGGGTTTCGGTTTGCGGTGTGCACGTCACGATTCTGAGGAAGTGGCGGTTGTCGAGCTGCCGGAATCTTCATTGTTCACCGTCTCCGGCTCAATCAAAGGAGCCAGGAGAACGCGTGCAATGCGCATACCGTCTACCTGCAGCACTCGTGCCGAGAAGTTGCCCAGTATCACTTCATCACCGGCGTGCGGGCGGCGTTGCAGTTGTTCAAATACCCGGCCTCCTAGAGTGGGGAATCCTTCAGCCGGTAAGTCGAGTCCCACGTGCTCCAGCAGATAGTCTAGGCGTGCCCTACCGTCGACCGAAAAGGCTCCGTTTTCTACCGGTTCCACCAGGGGTGCGTCCTGATCGAACTCGTCTTGGACTTCGCCTATCAACTCCTCGACTACGTCCTGTAGGGTGACGATGCCGCTGGTTCCGCCGTGTTCGTCAACGACGATGACCAAAGGTGTGCGGGCGGTCTGGAACCTAGACAGCGCAATTTCTACGCTGGCCGTCTCTGCGATGAAGCTCACAGGGCGCAATACGGAGCGGACCGGTTTGTCCAGGTCGGCCCTGTAGATGTCTTTGACGTGAACGTAACCTATGGTGTCGTCGTAGTCGTCTTCATATACCGGATACCTGGTGTGGTTGGTGACGGCTATCCCTCCCAGAGCCTCCCGCAGGGGCATGGATGCTGGGAGTGCGGCCATCTCTGTTCTGGGGACCATGACTTGGCCAACAGTGCGATCTCCGAGCGTGAGGGCCCGACGCATGATTGTTTGCTCAACTTCGTCGATATGCCCGCCTTCGGCGCTGGCGCTTAGGATCATGCGAAGCTCGTCTTCACTATGGGCAAGATCGGCGGCCGTGGCCGGTTGGACGCGCAGGATCTTGAGCACGCCCTTGGTCAGGCCATTCAGCACCCATACCGCCGGCCAGAACAGCCAGAAGAACGAGCGCAGGAGTGGCGCAAGAGTCAGGGTGGCGCCTTCCGCCCGGCGAATGGCGAGAGATTTGGGGACCAGTTCCCCCAGAACGATGGTAACGATAGTGATAAGTCCGAAGGTGACGACGGTGGTGATGGTGCCTACGGCAACCTTGGAGGGGATTCCTATCCAGACTATGAGTCGGGTCAACAACGTGGATATGGCCGGTTCACCCACCCAGCCGAGTGCAAGAGTGGCCATAGTAACACCCAGTTGAATGACCGGCAGGTAGGACTCCACCTGGTTGAGCATGGGCCGTGCTATGCGGGCGAGCCGGTTCCCTCCGTCGGCCAACTCGACGATACGCGTGGTGCGGACTTTTACGATGGCAAACTCAGCGGCCACGAAGATGCCGTTGATCACCACCAACACGAGAATCAGGGCTATACCCCAGCCACCGTTCATCAGCTACTACTGCTGCCTCCAAAGCGGGCCTGGAGCCACATGGTACTTCGGGGTTGGTCAGGAGTGCCCATATGCGTAGTCTCAGGATAGCAGACAAAACGGATTCCGAAACGCAACATGTAGCGTGGAATCGCTGCGACTGGGTGGGCGGAGGTGGTCGGTATGCCGGCCACCTCCGCCCCACTCCTGCGTTTCGCGGACGGCCGTCATCCGCCGCCCGCTTGCCGGCTTTAGCTTCAGGTGCGTTCCGCGTAGTCGTAGAAGCCCTTTCCGGTCTTCCGACCCAACCAACCGGCTTGGACCATGTTGCGAAGCAAATCCGGCGGGTTGAAGCGGGCTTCTTTGGTGTACTCAAAGAGCATATTTCCAATGTGGTATACGATGTCGAGGCCGACAAAGTCCGCAAGCTCCAACGGACCCATAGGGAGATTGGCCCCAAGCTTCATAGCCGTATCTATATCTGCGGCGGTGGCCACCCCGCTGTCGTAGACACGCACGGCGTCGATGATCATAGGTACGAGGATGCGGTTCACGATGAAACTGGGGGTGTCCTTGCAGGGCACCGGAGTGCGGCCAAGTTTCTTGGTGAGCTCTATAGTGAGGTCCACAGCTTCGGCTTTGGTCTGCAATGCGGGGATGATCTCCACCAACTTCATCACCGGTACAGGATTGAAGAAATGCATGCCCACAATGCGGTCCGGCCTGGCCGAGACGCCGGCAAGCTGCGTGACCGAGATGGAGGAGGTATTGGTTGCAAAAACGACATCCGGGCGGCAAACGGCCTCCAGCTGAGCAAACAACGCCTTCTTGGCCTCGACTTCTTCCAGAATGGCTTCGATGACGAAATCGGCATCGGCCATGACCGTGGCATCAGTGGAGGCGCTGATACGTCCCATTATTGCGTCATGATCGGCTTGGGAGATCCTTTCCTTTGATAAGAGTCTCCCCAAGTTTTTGGTGATGATGCTCATGCCGCGTTGGATGAAGGCTTCCTGTACGTCGATGACCTTGACGTTGAAGCCGCTCTGCGCAGCGAGCTGTACAATCCCGGCCCCCATGGTTCCCGCCCCACAGACGCCGATGGTCTTGATGTCGTCGACTTTCATGCCCCGCTCCTATGGTAGGCGTTTGCATTTACGAATAAAGCGATAGGTACATAGTGTATCGGGAAGCCGGGCTTCCCGATAGGCCTGTATAGAAGAAGGGTCTACAACCGGCCCGCAACCCCCGCCGACGGGCAGATTTCTGCAAGATTGCACTGCCCGCAACGAGGCTTCTTGGCAGTGCAGGTGGCGCGCCCATGCTCGATTAGGAGGTAGGTGAGCTGAAACCAATCCTCTCGAGGGACCACGGCCATGAGCGCCGTCTCAGTTTTTATGGGGGCCTTGGTGGACGCCAGCCCTAGACGGTTGGCGAGTCGGTGCACATGAGTGTCTACAGCGATGCCGGCGTCTGGGTCTGCAGCGTAGGCGGATGGGTACGCGTTGCCCAAAACGACATTAGCGGTCTTTCGAGCCACGCCGGGCAGGGTGAGCAGCTCATGCATGGTGTGGGGAACTTCCCCATTGTAGTCGACGAGAACTTTGTGGGCGGCTGCCAGGATGTGCTTGGTCTTGTTTCGGAAGAATCCGGTGGGTCTAATGTCTTTTTCAAACTCGGCCGGATCGGCGGCCGCGTAGTCCGTAAGTGCAGGGTATTTAGAGAAGAGGGTGGCCGTGACTCTATTCACCATCTTGTCGGTACATTGCGCGGACAAAATGACGGCTACCGTCAACTCCCAAGGGTTTGCGAACTCCAATGCAATGCCCGCTTTGGGAAATTCCAAGCGTAGACGACGTATAATTTCAATAACCTGGGCCGAGATTGGGTGAAGTGGAGTGCCTGTCATGACGGTAGAGTCAACGGCCGGGCATCAGGTGGCCTATGCAGCGCAGTCGCGGCCAAGCCGGAAGGCCCGCATGTTTGCCTCCACAGTTTTGGGCGGAACCACAGAGGCAATTATCTTCTCCCATGTATTGTCTACAAATGGGAGATTCCCGGAGATGGCTCCCAGCATTACCATGTTGGCGGCTCGAGGGTTGCCGGCCTCCAGTGCCAGTGCGTTCGCGTCCACGCCGACTACGGTATCCCAGCTCCGGCGGATTTGTTCGTGTATGTCGGAGGGGTATTCCGCCAGACCGGCGGACACAGTGCTGGGGTTTACGCGCAGCGTGTTGTACACGAGTCTACCGCCCGGGCGTAGCCAGCTCATGTAGCGCAGGGCCTCCAGAGCCTCGAAGGACAGCAGGATATCTGCGGTTCCCTCAGACACCAAAGGTGACCAAACCTTGCCTCCGAAGCGCAGGTGACTGAGTACGCTGCCCCCGCGCTGGCTCATTCCATGAACCTCGCTCTGTTTGACATCAAAACCGTCTGTCAGTGCCGCCTGGCCCAGCACGTAGCTGGCCATAATGACACCTTGGCCTCCAACCCCGGTGATGACGATATTGGTGGTACGGCTCATTCTCGTATCCTCCTCCGGCTTTGGGTGTCCAGGCCTCAGGCCGACACAGGGGCCGGGGCTTTAATCGCATCGAAGCGGCACATCTGCGCGCAAACACCGCACCCATTGCACTGGGTGGGATCTATTTCGACGATCGTTTTGCCATCGGGCGTGACTGCCAAGCCGAGCGCAATGCAGGCCACACGCAGGCACCGTTTGCACCCGGTGCAGAGCTCGGTGTCGACAACCCAGGGATCGTGCTTAATCTTGTATTCGAGCACGCAGGGCCCCTGCGTGATGATGACCGACGCCCCGGGATCCAGGAGAGCGTCCTTGATTGTGGTTTCCACGGAGGCGAGGTCGTAGGAATCAACCGTACGGATATGTTTGACACCGAAAGCTTCGCATAACTTTACGAGGTCAACGGCGGGAGAGAATTTGCCGGACAGCGTCTTGCCGGATCCGGGGTTCTGCTGACCACCGGTCATGGCCGTGGTGCGGTTGTCAAGGATTATAGTAACCGTGTCGCTCTGGTTCCAGACGGAGTTGAGAAGCGGAGTCATGCCCGAATGGAAGAACGTGGAGTCTCCGATGACGGCAACCGGACGATTTCTGGTGCGACCTCCAGGCTCTAGAACTTTGGCCATGCCGTGAGCCATACCGATGCCGGCACCCATGCATACGCACGAGTGCATGGAGGCCAGGGGCGGCAACGCTCCCAATGTGTAGCAACCGATATCGCCGCTGACGAATACCTTCATGCGGCTGAGCACCGTGAAAACTCCGCGGTGAGAGCATCCCGGACACATGGTGGGCGGGCGCGTGGGTAGGTCGGTCCGCATTGGCAAAGGCGTTACCGTCAGGTCCGGGTTTGCGCCGTACACGTTTTCGGAGGCCAGCGAGGAGGCCACTATACCTGGGTCGAGTTCGCCCAACAGCGACAGTAGGCTCTTGCCGCCGTCCACTGCGATATCCATTGCTTTGATCTGGTCTTCGAAGAAGGGGTCGAGCTCCTCGACCACATAGAGTTTGTCCACCTGGGCTCGGAACTTCAGCAGAAGTGTTTTCGGTAGCGGATAGCTCATACCCAACTTGAGGAAACTGGCATCCGGGAAGGCTTCGCGAGCGTAGACATAGGCAGCACCCGACGCCACGATACCAACACGGGGATCGCCCATCTCGATGCGATTGATGTCGATGCTGTCGGAGCGCCGGCTGAGTGCCAGGAGGCGCTGTTCCACAGCCACGTGCCGTCCCTTGGCGAAGTTCGGCAACATGGTGTATTTGGGGGCGTTCTTTTCGAGAGTAGTGAGAGGTTCTTGTTGTGCCCGTTCCGATAGTTCCACAATGCTCTTGGAGTGAGAGATGCGGGTAGTGGTGCGTAGCATGACCGGTGTGTCGAACTCTTCTGAAATCTCAAAAGCTAAACGTGTGAAGTCCTTGCATTCCTGACTATCCGACGGTTCCAACAGCGGGATCTTGGCGAACTTGGCGTAGTTGCGGTTATCCTGCTCGTTCTGGGAGCTGTGAAGTGCAGGATCGTCGGCCGAAACAAGGACCAGGCCGCCTTTGACGCCTACATAAGAGGCGGTCATCAGCGGATCTGCCGCAACGTTTACTCCCACGTGTTTCATGGCGCAAAGAGCGCGGGCGCCGGCCAAGGCCGCGCCCAGCGCCGTCTCCAAAGCCACCTTCTCGTTAGGACACCATTCGGAATAGATGTCCGGGTATTCGACGATGTTCTCGAGTATTTCGGTACTAGGAGTGCCTGGGTAGGCGCCGGCAAATCGAGCACCCGCCTCCCAAGCGCCGCGGGCTATGGCCTCGTTGCCTGAAAGGATTTCTCGCATGTTATTCCTCCATGTGGAGCGGGAAGGGGTGCTGTATCTCGACCGACACTGTTGCGTGCACCTTGCGGGACGGCGGCGTTGCCGATCCATGGCATCGTTTGGGGTCGGCGAAACTGGACCATTGTATACGTATGACAACCGAGGAGCAAACGTGACTTGGCCACGGCCCGTAAGCAACACGCGGTTGCAGTCCTGGGAGAGGTTGTTAACTAGGGAATTGTCGTCTATAGAACTGCGCGCGATTGTCTTCCGCGTAGGCATCTCTGCGGCGTCGTCGAATGCCAAATGTCGCTCGAGGGCATAATGCAGTTATTACCCACTCATTTGAGAGGTGCGTATCTCCGGCATGGACAAAGGGTCATATTGGGTAGACTTAGCGTAGAGCACCGGCGGAACTTCTAACCCATCCTCGACCTTGGAGGCGCTGTCATGGCCCGCATATCTCCCCATGATCCGGTAGCCCGGGAAGTCGCCCGCCGCATACGCGCGCAGCAGATTCGCAGGAGGAGACTGGTGCTTCTTCTGGTCGTGTTGGGAATTGTCGCCTTGGTGGTTATCCTGGTGGCGATACGCGGGTGCGGTGGTGGCGCTACGTCGACTGAACCGGGAGGGTTGGGTGACGTGACGGCGGCTATGTATGCGGCTACGCTTACTGGTGGTGAGCAGGTTCCGCCGGTGGACACCAACTCTACCGGTGTGCTGAGGTTGACGGTTGATCCCAGCACATCTACCGTCAACTTCGTGCTGGAAGTGGACGGGCTAATCAATACGAGTGCTGCGTACATCTACGAGGGAGAGCCTGGTGAGTCGGGTAGAGCAGTGGTGAAGTTGTTCGACGGTCCCACGGTTGAGGGTCCTCACGTAGGTGTGATTGCAGAAGGCCCCATCAGAGAGGCAGACCTGATGGGATCATTAGAGGGGAAGACGCCGGCCGACCTGATTCTACTCGTCCGGTCGGGATTGGCCTACGTGAGTGTGGACAACACGTCGTATCCGGATGGGGCCATTCGCGGTCAACTAGAATAGCCCGAGCCTTCTTGACCCACAGGTTCCAGACAACCGAGCGAGCCGTATCAGGGAGTAGACGTTCGGGGAGGTGGATGTGAAGCGCATCATCGTTGGGATATCGGGCGCCTCCGGCATCATCTACGGTGTACGTTTGGTGAGTGAGCTTATCCGTGCAGGTGTGGAGATACATCTCATTGTTACCGAAGCGGCTCGTCGTGTGGGGGATTTAGAAATTCCGGGGGGGATAGAAGAGGCCGAGGGTATGGCGGACGCGGTCTATAACGACGACGATACCGCTGCGCCTCCCGCTTCTGGTACGTTTCGCTGCGACGGCATGGTTGTGGCGCCCTGCTCCATCAAGACTCTCTCTGGTGTTGCCAACGCCTACGCCGAGGGACTCCTAGTGCGTGCGGCCGACTGCGCACTCAAGGAGCGACGTAGGCTGGTCTTGGTAGTGCGTGAAACTCCGCTCCATGAGGGGCACTTGCGTCTAATGACTCGGGCTACACAGCTGGGGGCGATTATCTTGCCGCCTGTTCCAGGATTCTATGTGCGTCCGCGGTCCATCGACGATATTGTGAATCATACCGTGGGCAAGATTCTCGGTCTGTTTCATATGGAGCATGATCTGTACCCATCTTGGGAGGGCGGAATGACCAGACCCCCCAAAAGGGATCGCGCGCAGGATGTCTGAGCATTCCGAGGAGGCCGGTCGTCTTGCGGCAGGATATCGGGCCACGCGGACGGCGGTGGAGGCATACTTAGGTAGTCATCATGTTATGACAATTTGTACATATGGGCCCATCTTCCCCGATAGTGCGCCTGTTCCTCACGCTGCTACGGTCTTCTATGCAATGAGGCGGAACGAGGTTGAAGATGAGTTCGGACGGCGGGTGATAATGGAACTCATATTCGCCGGGAAGGCGGATAGCAGACATGGACGACATGTGGCGGCGGGTACGGAAGGAGTTCCTGTCGCCGCCACGGTTTCGGAACACTACGACAACTGGCGCGATATCCGGGGAGTACAAGTTTGGGGACGTGCCTTTAGGCTCCGCGGCGTTGCCCGCGGGGCAGCTCTAGCCGTGTATACACTACGGTTTCCGTTTGTGACTCAGCTTATGAAAGAATCCTGGACCCGTCGCCTGCCTGCGGACATAGGCCTTTTCTCTTTGCGGGTGGAAAGGGTTGCTTATACGGATAACGCCATAGGAGCCTTCGGCAGACAGGAGGCGACTTACTCTGTCGCGGCACATGAGTGTGGTCTATGCGGGGATGGTGTGAAATGACCGCCGGGACAGATGGCGCCTACCACATCAAAGACACTGCCATGGACCGGCCTAGGATTTGGGCGCTGCGCACCCTCGCCGTCAGGCTTTACCGGCGTATCTGGTCCAAGCACCCGCATGAACAAGGGTTGCCTGAACCATAGGAGCTACCATGAGAATCCTGCGTTTCACCGTGAACGGGGACTTGGTCGAGATAGGAGCCAATGACAGCGAGACTCTGCTGGAGGCGCTTCGCGATCGGCTTGGATTGACCGGGACCAAACGCGGCTGCGATCTGGGCGCATGCGGTGCCTGCACCGTTTTGCTCGACGGTCGGCCGATTCTCTCCTGCCTCCTGCCTGTGTGGCGTGTCCAGGGCCGGGTGGTCACCACTATCGAGGGGCTTGCAGAAGGGCCTAAGCTTCATCTTTTGCAAGAAGCGTTCCACATGGCAGGTGCGGTGCAGTGCGGGTTCTGCACGCCGGGTATGATTCTGTCCGCAAAGGCATATCTGGACACCAACCTCAATCCCGCGCAGGGAGATATCAGGGAGGCCCTCGCCGGAAACCTTTGTAGGTGCACGGGTTACGTCAAAGTAGTGGAAGCCGTGAAACTTGCCGCAACATGGATGCGTGATACGACAGAGCGCGAGGCCGCACGATGATTGGGAAATCACAACCGCGTATCGATGGCGTGTCCAAGGTTAGAGGTACCGCGATGTACACGGACGATATTCGTTTGCCGGGTATGTTGGTGGGGAAACTTCTGCGCTCTCCACACGCCCATGCGCGGGTGCTGCATGTCGATACATCTGCCGCAGAGGCTTTGCCCGGCGTCAAGGCCGTGATCACGGGTCGTGACCTGCCGATTGCATACGGGATGTTGCCGGTTTCGCAGGACGAGCACGCTTTGGCGGTGGATGTCGTTCGCCATGTAGGAGAGCCGGTGGCGGCTGTGGCAGCGATGGACGAACGCATTGCCTCCCGAGCGCTGGATTTGATCAATGTGGATTACGAACTTCTACCGGCCATCCTGGATCCTAGCGAAGCCCTAGTGCGGAACGACGTCAAGATCCAAGACCGGGCGGTCGAGGCGAATGTGGAACGTCGTGTGCGGCTGGTGTTTGGAGATGTCGAGGATGGGTTCCGCCGCGCGGTGCATGTACGCAAAGATCGGTTCACCAAGAAGGGGGCGGGACATGCGTCGTTGGAGCCGCATGCCGCCATAGCTTCGTTCACACAGGACGGGCTCACGCTGTGGACGGCAACGCAGGTTCCACACTACGTACATCGCACTCTTGCTCGGGTTTTGCAGATGCCGATGGAGCGAATCCGTGTGATCAAACCGACGTTGGGGGGCGGTTTCGGTGGCAAAGGCGAGCCCATGCCGTTGGAATTGGTCGCCTCAGCTCTGGCCGTCAGGTGCGGGCGTCCGGTCAAGATCACTTACGACCGCGAAGAAGTGTTTTTCACAAACCGAGGACGGCACGCTTACACCATGGAGTTGGAGACGGGAGTCACTGCGGAGGGTCTCATAACCGCTGTTCGCTTCTCCTGTCTGCTCGATGGAGGGGCATACGGGTCCTTCGGGGTTGTGACTCTTTACTACTCGGGACAGTTGCTGACATTGCCGTACCATGTACCGGCGCTGGAATTCCAGGGTGCACGGGTCTTCACTAACAAGCCTGCCTGCGGTGCGCAGCGCGGCCACGGAGGTGTGGCGCCGCGCTTCGCATTTGAGGTGCAGCTGGATAGGATTGCCTCTGATCTAGGCTTGGATCCCGTGGAGATACGGCTGCGCAATCAGGTTCGTTCGGGAGATGTAACGATAAACGAACTGAAGGTCACATCGTGTGGTTTTGGAGAGTGCGTGGAAGCGGCGGCGGAGGCTGTTGGTTGGAGCAGGCGTCGAGGGCGATTGCCACGGGGTCGCGGCGTAGGTTTAGCCGGCGGTGCGTACGTGAGTGGGGCGGCCTTGCCCATCTACTTCAATGATATGCCGCACAGCAATGTGGTGATTACCGCTGATCGCGATGGCGGAGTGACCGTGCTGTCGGGAGCTGCGGATATAGGCCAGGGGTCGGATACCATGCTCGCCCTCGTGGCGGCGGAAGTACTCAGCCTTCCCATGGAGGCCGTGCGCGTGGTTGCGGCGGATACTGGGATAACACCGGTGGATCTGGGATCTTATTCCAGCCGGGTGACCTTCATGGCCGGTAATGCCTGTCGGCAGGCAGCTGAGGAATTGAGGGATAAGCTATTTGCCGGAGCGGCAGAGAAGTTGGGGCTAGCGGTGGAAGACCTAGAACTGCGGGCCGGTGTGATACAGAAAATAAGCGCCGCCGAACCCGCCATGAGTTTCGGAGAGGCTGTTGCGGCTGCCGAAGGGGCGGGAGTTCCGTTGACCGGCGTGGGCGGATACCGTCCTCCTGATTTGGCCGGGCGTTACAAGGGGGGCGGAGTGGGTCCAAGCCCGGCATACTCTTTTGGTGCTCACGCTGCAGAGGTGGAGGTCGATGAGCTCACGGGTGAGGTTCGCGTCATCCGGTTGGCCGCCGCACACGATCTGGGGCGGGCCTTGAACCCGGTTGCGGCAGAAGGCCAGGTGGAAGGTGCGGCGGTTATGGGGTTCGGGGAGACCCTCCTCGAGATCCATGAGGTCGACGGCCACGGGCGCCTGAAGGCGAGCGACTTTCTCGAGTACAAATTCCCCACAAGCCTTGATGCACCGGAAGTGGAGTCGTTGTTGGTAGAAAGCAATGATCCGCAGGGTCCGTTCGGGGCCAAAGAGGTGGGTGAGGGAAGTCTGCATCCGGCCATTCCTGCCATCATCAACGCAGTGTACGACGCCGCGGGTGTCTGGATCCACGATTTGCCGCTGCAGCCACATACGGTACGTGCGGCTATCTCGCGGGGTGGCTCGTGATTCTTCCCAAATTTGAGGTGGAGAGCCCTCTTAGCGTGGAGGAGGCCGTTCGTTTGTTGGCGACTTTAAAAGTGGCCATGCCACTGGCAGGCGGGACCGGTTTGATTCCGGCTCTCAAGTTGGGTCTGCATAATCCCTCGGTTTTGGTGGATCTGGAGTCGGTGGAAGGACTGGAGGCAGTCGATTGCACTGGGGCAGGTGTATACATGGGCGCCTGTGCTCCACTGTCCGTAGTGGCCGCTGAACCTCGCATCTGGAAGGATTGGAGGGCGCTGGCGGAGGCTGCAGCTTCGGTTGGAGGGCCACAACTGCGGAATGTGGGGACCATAGGAGGCAATGTCTGTCTCGATACCCGATGTTGGTTCTACGATCGTACAGCCACATGGCGGCAGGCGGTCGAGCGGTGCCTCAAGAGAGGAGGCGACGTCTGCCTTGCAGCGCCTCGTTCCCAACGTTGTCACGCGGTTTTTGCGGCCGATACGCCTCCGGCACTTATTGCATTACGCGGTCGAGTGAGGACTGCGCGCTGGAGTGCGGAGCAGTGCATCAGGCGCGAACGGTTCATGGAGGACTTGTATTGCGATGAAGGGAGTCGCGGGCTTCAGTTGGATGCCGGTGAGATTATCACCCACGTGATAGTGCCTCCGGTCATCTCGGCGGGAGAATATCGTTCAGGTTATCTCAAGTATCGGTTGCGACGGTCCATTGACTTTCCCTTGGCGGCGGTCGCAGTAGGCCTGCGTATGGCTGATGGCTGCATGAGGGACGTACGAGTAGTGCTCGGCGGAGTGGCTTCTGCTCCGATCATGGCTCTGGAGGCGATGCAGGAGCTAGAAGGAAGAGAGCCAAACGCGGAAGTGGCGGCGCGGGCGGCGCAGGCCGCCGCCCGCGCCGCCCGCCCGGTGCCCAACCAGGCCACCACCCCGGGTCAGAGACGCTTGATGGTCACGGTGTTGACCGAGCGTCTACTCTGCAAACTCACCAGTGACCAATACTCGTCGGCACGTCGTGATCAGGAGGCGATGAAATGAGACGACGATTGAAACAGGTTGCGTTGGGAGAGGTGTCACCCGATGTATTGATCGTCGATGCCCGTCTCCTTAACGTTTATTCTGGGGAGATCATAGACGGGTGCCAGGTGGCAGTGGCTGAGGGCTGCATCGCGTGGGTGGGCCGCGGAAAGCGTCTGTCCGGCCCTGGAACCCGTATCATCGATGCAGGTGGAGCCTACCTCAGCCCGGGCTTCATCGATGTGCACGGTCACGCAGACTTTTTGGTGAGTCCGGTAGAGCTGGCAAAGGCCATTGTGCCGCTGGGCACCACCGCCATGCTTTCCGATACTCACGACATAGGCGGTGCCCTGGGAAGACTGGGTCTGGAGATCATGATCCGATCTACGGAGGATCTTCCCTTCCACTACTTCCTGACAGTGCCTGCCCACTGTCCTCCTTTGCCGGAGATAGAGGGCCGGGATCTGCTTCCTTTGAGCGAGTTCCGCGATTTTTTGGGGCACCCGCGAGTGCTGGCGGTCTCTGAGTTGACGGCATGGACAAGGCTTTTGGCAGAAGACGTGGAGCTGACAGAGAAGATCGATGCTGCTCGTGAGGCAGGGCTGCGCCTGGAGGGTCACACAGCGGGTTGTTCGTTCGATAAGCTGGCTGCGCTTGCCGGGTTGGGTATCACGTCCTGCCACGAGAGCGTCTCGGCAGAAGATGTGCTGCATCGTCTTCGTCTGGGCTTTGCCACGGTGCTGCGACACGGGTCCATTCGAGCCGATCTCGATGTTCTCTCCACCGCCATCACAGCCAATCCGGATCTTGATACTGCTCGAGTCATGCTTACCCCTGATTGGATGAGCCCGCAAGATGTCGTGGCGCATGGCTACATGGAGAGCGTGGTGGAGAAAGCCATCGCCTGCGGCATACCACCTATTCGTGCCTACCAGATGGCGACGATCAATCCGGCAACGTACCTACGGATAGATCATCGTTTGGGAGGTATCGGACCGGGACGCGAGGCCGACCTCATCATATGCGAGGATTTAGAACACCCACGACCGCGCTTGGTCATGGTGGGCGGGAAGGTAGTGGCGGAGGATGGTTTGATAAAAGAACGCTTCCCCTCTTTTCCTAAAGTGAAGGTGTTGGATTGGCCGAGCCATCGTGTTCCACCTCTTCCGGTCACGCCTGCCGCGTTTGCTTTGAGGAAACCGGAGACGGTAGTGGATGACGGCGGCGAGTTCACGGCGGTTCACATGGTCAACAAAACCGTCACGCGTCCGCTGCAGGTGGCAGTGGCGGTGACGGATGGTTTCATGGATGAGAACCGGGGGCGCTGCATCGCGGGCGTGCTGGAGGGTGAGCAGGTGGAACTAATGTACCTGAGTCTCTGGTCGCAATTGCGGCATAGGTGGCTAACTGTGCCGCTATCAGGTTGGGGCGCTCCTGTAGGAGGGCTGGCCGCCACCGTTGTTCACGAGACGCACGCTCCGCTTGTGTTGGGCTCCTCCCCTCAGGACATGGCCTTAGCGGTTAACCGGATGTTCGAGATAGGTGGGGGGATCGTGCTCGTGGAGGAAGGAAAAGTCCAGCTCGAGATGATTCTGGAGTGCGGGGGATTGCTCTCCACGGAGCCTCTGGAGCACGTGGCTGCGGAGATGACGGCTATCAACCGCTACCTGCAGGAACGCGGCTGTCCTTGGGACGACCCTTTCTTCGGCATGAATTTTTTGACATTCACGGGTCTGCCCTTTATCAGGCTCACGCCCAGCGGTCTTCTTGATTCAAAGACAGGGTTGCTCGGTTATCCTTGAGTGGGTCTTCTGAGGACTAGGGTTATGCTTTCGACAGGCCGCATGTTTTGCCCTCAGCATGCGTACCATGCGAGACGTGCTCCCTGCAGCTCCACCTGTATCGCCTTTCTGCGGTATAGGTGGGTGAGTACTGCCTGGACCGTAGCTCGGTTCAGGTAGTACTCGGGGATATCTCTTGGCACGATTTTCAAATGGTTACACGTGCCATGGATGAGCTGCTCCAGCGAGAGACCGTCTGTAGCATCACCGCAAGCTCTGTTATTGAGCAGTGCGCCGATGATGTTCACCAGTCTTTGGACGCCCCTGCGGTTGAGAGCCACACGGTTGGTCAACGTGTCGTCGAGAGGGCGCAGGTAGCCATCCCCGGACACGGCTGAGCCGTGTCCGGGGATGGCTACCAAGATTTCTGCGGCCAGGTGGTCGAGCGTGTCCAGTGTGGTTTGAGCGCCATCGATATCCGCAAAGTAGACCAAACCATACTTGTTCCACGTGTCCTCAGGGAAGAGCGCATCTCCACAGAAGAGAACCTCGCCGGCGCGCAGTCCCACCTGCCCGGGAGAATGCCCCGCCAAGTCCACCACTTGGAGCTCCACCGTGGAATCTGCTCCGGGAACGGTCCAAGGACCCGTCGCCACTTCCACCTCCACGTCGATGTGATTGGGCATGAGGAATTTCACCGTGAGTTCGGGTAGCGGGGCGCCGCCGCCTGAAAAGAGTAGCGGTTGCAGTTCCGGCCGGCGCGCAAGCGCGGCCTCCGCCGCCGATGTGGCAGCAAATTCCGCACCTTCTCTGAGAATCCTACGTGCTCCCCCCATGTGATCAGCGTGGTGATGCGTTAGAAATACGGCGTGCGGCGTGAGTCTCTCCGCCCTCAGGTGGCGCATAAACTTGGCTGCTCTACCCTCGTCCAGGCCGGTATCCACTACGAGAGCCTTGTCAGCTCCAAGCCGGACCACACCCAGATTTACGGGTCCGGGATCATAGCCTGCGTAGTCTGTTACCCATTTGATATTCATTGTTTGCTCTCACGGTGAAGGAGACATGGCGATTCTAGCTTCGAAGCGGCTGGTTTGGTAGGCTGGTTGCTCAACTATAGGGAGTGCACGTGTCTGTGTTCGAAGAAGCGGGCGGAGTATTTCGCATCCCGGTTCACAATCCGTTTGGAGTGCAATCCACCAACACCTACCTACTTGTGGGCGATCGTCTCGCGCTTGTAGATGTGGGGCCGTTGCATCGTCGGACATGGGATGATCTGATTGAAGGTTTGCGCTCGTTGGGTCACAGGCCCGAGGATATCGATCTGGTGGTGCTGACTCACGGGCACGCCGACCACGATGGTCAGGCCTACCGGTTCAATTGGGCTGAGTTGCGTGTGGGTTTCTTGGATCTTCCTAAAGTGGCCGATTACCAGGCCCACCTGCGTCGGTACGAGCAGGCTGTGCGCGCCCTCCTCCCGCGCTGGGGGGTTGTGGGCGCCAATGCTCAGACTGTACCCAAGTTTTTTGGACGACTCAGCGCGGCGGGCGACGACGCTCCCTGGGCACAAGGGCTGCTCGATGGAGAAGAGCTTGCGGGATTTGGGCAATCGTGGCGGGTCATAGATCTCCCCGGTCACACGGAAGGTCTCATCGGTCTTTTCCGTGAGACGGATGGGGTACTTATCTCGTCGGATCAGCTGCTGGCAGAGATCGTTCCCAACCCGGCATTATACTTTGCGCTCGATCCCCCAGGACACGGTCTATCTGACTACGAACAGTCGCTGCGACGGATCGCTGAACTGCCGGTTGCGGTGGTTCTGCCTGGTCACGGAGAATCATTCACCGATTGCGCCGACAAGGTGGCCGGTTTTTTGGAGCAGCTGGAAGTACGGCTTCGTGAGGCCGAAGATGTGGTGCATGTCCCATCTACGGTTCAGGATCTGGCAGCAAAGTTGTTCCCCGGTTGCGACCTATCCAACAGCTATCACGTCTTCGTCACTCTGGTCGAATCGTTTGCGCGCCTGGAAGCATTACGTGAGAGAGGTGTGGTGGAGCGGCGGGATGAAGGGGTAGTCTGGAGTTATGTTGTACGGAAGGGGGGTTGAGCGGTGGAACATATCTTCCGCGTTCCTCGTTCAGAGCTGGAGAATCGCATAAGCAAGGTGCAGGCTGGTCTGGAGCGTGATGGCATTGATGTGGCGGTGGTGATACAGAACGTCGATCTGTACTATTTAACCGGCACTATTCAGCAGGGCCACTTGTTGGTACCAGCTTCGGGGCATCCCGTCCATCTTGTGCGGAAGAGCTTAGACCGCGCCCGCGAAGAGTCGGCATTGCCGGACGTACGACCCATGAAGCGGTTGGCTGATCTAGAGCCCGCACTCAGAACGTTGGGCTTCTCAGACCAGGCTACGGTGGGTCTGGAGCTCGATGTGTTGCCGGTCAATTTGTTCCGTCGTTACCAAACGCTTCTGCCGGGAGCCAGACTTGTGGATTGCTCGCCGGTGATCCGCGAGGTTAGGGCCGTCAAGTCCGCTTTTGAAGTGGGGTTGATTGAGGAAGCAGGCCGGCAAAGTCATCTTATTTACCAGGAGGCCGCCCGGGTTCTTCGCGAGGGCATGACCGAGATAGAGTTGGCCGCTCATCTGGAGCGTGTCGTACGGAGGGCCGGGCATCACGGATTCGTGCGTTTTCGAGCCTTCAACCAGGAGTTGTATCACGGTCATCTAATCTCGGGCCCCAATGGAGCTGTGGCCTCACATCTGGATACGCCGCTGGCCGGGCGTGGGCTCACGCCGGCGGTGGCTCAGGGTGCAGGGTATCGAGCTATTCGGCGGAGCGAACCGGTAGTGATGGATCTCTCAGGCGGAGTGCATGGCTATCTTTCGGATCAGACGAGAGTATTTAGTGTGGGCCCCTTATCTCAGGAGTTCAAGGACGCGTACCAAGTTTGTCGTGATATTCAAGAATTGGTGATATCGAAGGCTGTAGCAGGAGTGCCTTGTGGAGATCTCTATTCAGCAGCCGTTGAGTATGCGCGTTCTGCCGGATTAGCAGACAACTTCATGGGCAAATCTCCTAATCAGGTGAGTTTTATCGGCCATGGAGTGGGTCTTGAGATCGATGAGATGCCGTACCTCTCGCGGGGAAACACACATACGTTGTCCGAGGGCAACGTGATTGCGGTGGAGCCCAAGCTGGCTTTTCCAAAGCGCGGGGCTGTGGGCGTAGAGAATACGTGGCTGGTGGGCCAAGATAGGCCTCGGGCACTTACTATCACTACCGACGATATCATCGAGGTCGATTAAAAATACTGGGCCGTCGGGGGTTCACCCTCCTCCTATTCCTCGTCCAGGATCAGACGTTCGGGTCCCACAGCAGGCACCATCCCCATGCTGCCGGGATTGATAATCTCGGCAATAGCCTTGACGAAGGCGCCGGAGTCGGTGTATTCGGCCAGGTCTACGCTGCTGTTGTCGGACAATAGACGAACGCGTGGGCGGTTGGACGGAGTATCCGTGGCCGGTGGAGCCTCCACGATACCCACTTCACCACCGGTGAGTCTGACCATCGTCCCGACCGGATAGACTCCCATCATCTCCACGAAGTGCCAAAGTATCGTTGGGTCCAAAGAGGTGCCCGCCTCTTCAACCATGGCTTTGACGGCCTCTACGGGAGTAAGGTTGCGTTGCCTATAGGGGCGGGGAGTGGTCATGGCGTCGTAGCGATCGGCGATCATGATGATGCGCGCGAAGAGACTCGTACTTGTGAGGCCGTCTATCGATGGATAGCCGTTGAGGTTGTACTTTATGTGGTGTTCTAAGGTCGCGCGCAGCGCTCTCATCAGAGACCGGGTGAGGTACCGCTGCCTTAGAATAACGCGGGCACCCAGCTCGGGATGGCGCCTCATCTCTGTCCACTCGTCGTCGTTGAGGGCGGCGGGTTTCCCTACGAGCTCGTTCGGCAATTGTGTCTTGCCGATGTCGTGCAGAAACGCAGCAAGCACCAGCTCTCCCAGCTGCACTTTGGTCAGCTCTAACCGCTGTCCCAACATCGCCGAGAGGATCGCAACGTTGATGGAATGAGAGATAAGGTAAATGTCGTAGTCTTTTATGGTGGACAGCGCCAGCAGTGAGGTGGGGTCGCGCATTACTTGGTCCACTATGGCCTGAGTTATCCGACGGATCCGACGCGCGCCCAGCTTGTTGCCTCGTCTTAGGCTGTCGGTGGCATCTTGGGCAGCTGTTACGGCACGTAGGTACGCAACCTCCGGAGCTTCGTTGTGCACGCGGATCCCTTCTGGATGCTGTCCTCCCAGAAGTCCTTCCGTTTTTCGAGGGTCATCGGGTGATTGAGTCTCTCTGGTACGCTTGACCAGTGCATCGATTTCGTCTGCTTCTACCACCTCTATGTCGAACACGGCAGCCGATTCCAGGCGATCCATCAACTCTTCTGCAGAACCGGTACGGTCGGTGACAACGAGTGCTAAAAAAGTGGCTAGATGATCTGACGGCACCGGTGCGAGGAAGTTGAAGCCCAGAATGCCCCACTCTTCGAATATGCGAAGCAGGTGCACAAAACGCGGGTAGTCGGCTGCTGTAAGACGTACACGTCGGCCGTTGGCGAAAACGCACCGGTTTTTCACCCCTAGACCGAGCGGCCCGCTCTCTGCCCGTTGCGCAATGAGCGTGGATAATCTATCCACTACATCGGTCATCACGGCATTATCGGGTTTGTATAGCTCGGCGGTGCGAAAACCCACCGCCAGAGCCTGCACCAACGCCCTATCCAGAGCAATTGGATCCTGTGATAGTTTCTCTTTGGGTGTTTTCATTCGTTTTCAGGTATGCGTTTTCGCGAGAGCGATTCCTCGGCAAGGAGCCGGATTCTAGGATCACGGGATTTGGCGGCCCTACGCAGAGACCTCGTGGCTTCGTCTCCCGGTATGCTCCCCAGCGTACGGAGGGCGGCCGTCCGCAATGCGGCCGACTTTTTACGCCACAGTTGTGGTTGCCAGAGTGATTCCAGGGTCTCCACAGCTGTGGAGACGGCCAATCCGGCCCGAGCCAGCCGGGCAATGGCGCTGAACACCGCCTCGCTTTCACTTTCGGGTCGGGTGGAGAAATCTGGACGTTCAACTAGACTGAGCACCTCCCGCATGCCCCGCTCCCCTATGGACGGTCCAACGATTCTGGCCGCCAGGGTTCTGACGCCCGAGTCGGAGTCTCTGAGGAAGACGCGCAGAAGTGGTGACGAGTCCTGCCCGGCGGCCGCCATTCGCTCGAGAGTGCGGATGACTTCCTTGCGGACGCGTTCATCCGGATGGTGGACGGTGGCTCTAAGGTGAAGGTCCGGACGAGCATCCGGGCTGACCGCAAGGAGCTGAACCATGTTACGCACTACGTACCATCGGTGGTCGTCGAGATGGGAGACTATGAATCTAGAGGGAAGATCGCGGCGGGCGGTAAGTATAGCTAGTAGGGACCGGCGAACTGCGCGGTCCTCCTCGTCGGCCAGCAGATCGAGCAGAACCGGCAACAGTATGGGGCGGAGGGTGGGGTCGGTGAGCAGGAGTTGTGCGCAGCTTCCATCCTCCTCGCCTCCCTCCCGGTCTCCACTCACGTCGCTGCGCTGTGCGAGCAACAGACGAACGGCGCGCGCGAGCTCAGGAGTGCGGAAGTCCGCTTGTTCAACGGCTGCAACTACGGCTGGATTAGCTCCAGCCGCATCGTGCACGAGGTTGATAAGGTGTCTTGCAGTTTCCAGGTCGGCATTTTTGATCATCTTTGCAATCTCATCGACCAGCGCGCCGATCATGATAGCGGCGGCTTCAGGAGTCTCCGCTTTAGGCAAGAGCTGAGTCAAGAAGAGGTAGAGGTCGTCCAAAGGGCAGGGGTCGGCTGCCATTTGCCGGACGGTCTCAGCATCTAGCGGAGGAGAATCGAGCAGTCGTCTCAAGGCGGTCTCGTCTGAGGGGCTTGGTGTATTTGCGAGTTCGGAGGGCGTGTCGAGTGTGCGCTCAGGCATTGCCGCGATTGCATCCTCGGCCTGTGCGAGTCTGCGCAATACCACGTTCCGCAACGAATCCACAATCTCGGTACTAATCTCAGCGCCTGTCATAAGCGGGTCTGCCACCACGTAATCGATATGCAGGAAGTCTGCCTCCCAGAGCGTCGTCACGAGGTCATGATCCCATCGATCGATCGAATCCACATTGGCTATGGCATCGACCAGGAGAAGCAACTCGTCCTGCGGGATCTCCGGATAGAAGATCAGTTCTCGGAGGCCGTCGCGAAAGAGAACAAAGGCCAGGTTGTCGGACCCGGGGTCTCCCGTATAGACGGCTTCATCGCCTACACTGATATTGGTATCGTGAATGATGAGCTTCAGAGGGGAGGCAGCGGCCAGCGCGCGATCCATTGCCGCTATCAACTGCTGAAAACCACCTTCCCGTGTAGGATGGCCCTCTTGATACATGCGACTCTCACGACATGCACGCTCGAGGTTTCGGCACAGCTCTCTTGCCGCTGAACCCGTAGCGGAATTGGTTTCCTGCACAATCGCCGCCCCTCTTGGATGATCAGTCGGTGCGTCGGCGCCCGCGACGGAGCAGTTGAAGCTACTTTTCACTATACTGGTTTGGCCCACTGAATCCTACCTGAGGAGCGTTAATAGGATGCCCACCAATAGGATTGATACCGTCGGGCTTGCGAAGCGGGTGGTCAATGGCGACAAACGGGCGGTAGCACGCGCGATCTCGCTGGTAGAAAATCGGGATCCCGTTGCCGAGGAGCTACTCAAACTGTTGTTCCCCCACACGGGGCGTGCCCAGCGCATAGGGATCACGGGGCCCCCGGGAGTAGGCAAGTCTAGTTTGACGTCGGGGTTGGTCTCCGCCGCCCGCGCACAGGATAAGTCCGTGGGCGTAATCTCCGTGGATCCATCCAGCCCGTTCACGCAGGGGGCGCTTCTGGGTGACCGCATCAGACTGAGTGAGCACTTCCTGGACTCCGAGGTGTTCATACGTTCCATGGGCAGTCGGGGCCACCTGGGAGGATTGGCCGAATCCACCGTGGAGGCATCCCTTGTTTTGGATGCAGCGGGGAAGGATGTAATCTTCATTGAGACGGTGGGAGTGGGGCAGAGCGAGATCGAGGTTGTCACGATCTCCGATACCGTGGTGCTGGTGCTCATGCCTGGATCGGGGGACTCCATTCAGGCCCTGAAAGCCGGCGTCATGGAGATCCCCGACATCATCGTTGTCAACAAGAAGGATCACCCCCAGGCGGAGCAGATGATAGACGAGGTCTACGGCATGCTCTGCCTGAAAGGTCAGAGCGACGGGTGGATACCCCCGGTGCTTGGTACCCAGGCTCAGACTGGAGAAGGCGTTCCGGAGCTATGGGAACAGATCGAGGCGCACATAGCGCAGGCCAAGCAGAATGGAGCCTTTCATCTCAGACGCGAACGCCAGCTGGAACAGGCAGTGATGGCATTGGCAGTCAAGCGCATGGCTGGGCGACTGCAGCGGGAGGCTCACTCCAATCCCGAACTGGCGGGCATCTTGAGGAGTGTGGCGGAGAGAAATACGGATCCTCTCTCTGCCGTGCGTCTCATACTCACCCGTGTATTCGGTGTGCGTGATGAGGAGGTGTGAGTTCACTCATCTTTCGTCCCCATCGGTCGATAACTCATTGTGAGGTCGGTTGTTTGAAGAGATGGGATGGTGGCGATCACGATGCAGTGGAGCACAAAGGAGCTGGTCTGTCCTTCCTGCGGTTCTCGCATCTGTGTGGATGCAGACGAGTATTCAAGAATGAGCGATA
The DNA here is from genome assembly GCA_012514635.1 of Actinomycetota bacterium. Lineage (GTDB taxonomy): Bacteria > Actinomycetota > Thermoleophilia > RBG-16-64-13 > RBG-16-64-13 > JAAYZX01. Next base: position 15,141 of record JAAYZX010000059.1, on the reverse strand, counting down.
TGTCGCATCGCAGGAGAGAGGCACTTGCTCGCGCTCTGTGTTCCTGCTACGTACAGGATATGCCACCGAACATCTTCAACAGACTTCTAACGGCGGTGGTGTCCGTTCGGGTCTTCTGATTTTCTCTCATCGCCGGCCCTGCTCTACAATCTGTGGCGCAGGAGTGAGGCTCCGCAAAAAGATAAGGATGGCTACAGACCTTTCTCTGGCAGGTGCGACTAATGTGCCTGCGTCCGCTAACATTGTTGCCTCGGTACGTGGGATCATGCGATGTATGGGGTAGGAAAATACTTACGATCACAAGGAGGGTGACTGATGGCATTGGTGGAAACTTCGTTGAGTGGCCGGGTGGCCACCGTCTTAATCAACCGACCAGAAGCGATGAACGCTTTCAACAGTGAGCTTCTGGAAGTTCTCATTGCAGAGATGAGCGCTCTGGCCGTCAACAAGGACGTAGGAGCGGTGATGGTGACCGGCGCCGGCAGGGCGTTCGGGGCAGGTGCCGACATCGCGCAGATGAAAGACTACGTTCCGGAGCAGGGGCGGGCCTACTCTGAGTTGGGCCAGAAGGCCACCTGCATCATTGAAGAGATGCCGGTTCCGGTGATTGCTGCGGTGAACGGCTACGCGTTGGGCGGCGGTTGCGAGATCGCTATGGCGTGCGATATACGCTTTTGCTCCGAGAATGCCAAGTTCGGGCAGCTAGAGATAAATCTGGGGATTATCCCCGGTTGGGGCGGCACGCAACGTCTCGTTCGCATCTGTGGCCCCAGTTTTGCCAACGAACTTCTCTACACGGGACGCATGGCCGACGCTGCGGAAGCTCTGAAATGGGGATTGGTTAGTGCCGTCTACCCCAAGGACGAACTGGTGCCCAAGGCCCTTGAGACGGCTGAGCTGATTGCATCCAAGAGTGCAGCGGCATTGCGGAATATCAAGCTGGCTACGGCGCGTGCGCTGGAGCAGGATCTTAGAGGTGGATTACGGTTGGAAGCTGATCTCTTTGGCCTGTGTTTCGCCACCCACGATCAAAAGGAAGGCATGGCGGCCTTCTTGGGGAAGAGATCACCCGACTTCACTCATAACTAGGAAGCACAGACCGAGGAAGACGGACGGAGATCCTATACATGGGCGGCGTCTGTTCTCAGCCTGCCGTTCCGCAGGCCGACGGCTGGTTCAGCTGGCAGCTGAGAGTTGGCTTTGCTGAGACGGATGCTCAGCGTATCGTGCACCACGCGGAGTATCTGGTGTACATGGAAGAAGCCAGATGCGAACTGGTGCGGGCGCTGGGAGTGCCCTATAAGCTGCTCGAGGAGCGTGGTGTGAACCTAGTGGTCACTCGAGCAGATCTCATATATAAAGCGCCGGCCGTCTATGATGATCTCCTGAGGGTGCGTACTCGAGTGGGTTGTGTGCGCAGCCGGGAAGTGGTATTCGAGTACAGGATTGAGCACGCAGATAGTGGCCGGCTCCTGGTGGAAGGGGTCACCCAACATGTATTCGTCGATCGTGACCTCAAAGCGATTCGAGCCCCCGAATGGGCCGTGTCGGCTCTAGTACACATCAACTCGGACTGAGCTCACTCCCGTCCGTACCGTGACCTCCACGGTGGGGCCGCCCCCATCATGAACGAGGGCTCCATCGCCTGTTTTGCGAAAACCCGCCACCTGGAGATAGCTCAGACCGGAATGACCTCGCACGACCACGGTGAGATTCTGTGGAAAACTTATGTGGTAGGAGGTTGCGCCACCTGCAATGTCTACGCGTGTCCCCGTGTCCATCACGTTTCCCACACGCACCTTGATCGTCGATGCCCCTGCACTGATGCGCAGACGACTGAGTGTGACTTCCGTCAAGTCCAGATCTGCTCCGGCGGCACCGGCTTTGACCTCCAAGGCCCACGGAATCTCACGGGCAAGAGTGAGCTTCATGGCATCGATACTGCTGATGCCCAACCAGGGCCCACGCTTCAGGTTGGGAGAGACCGTCAGTTGGTAGTTGTTGCCGGCCTTATGGTGTTGGATTCGGTATTCGGCGCGTGAGCGGTAAGACCCGGTTACCGCCGCCTCCTGAGAACCTCCCGTAATGGTGAGAGTTGTGGCGCCAACCTCGACTTTGGCTGATGCCGACGTTACTCCCGCCACGGATGGTCCCTCGATAGAGCGAGTGGACAGGCTGCTGCCCCCATCTCCCCAAACATACCATGCGGACACCACGCCGCCGATAAGGATCACGGCCATGATCACGGCTGCCAATGCCGGGTGTCTCCGGTTGAGAAGCAGATGGACGCCGACCAACACCAGGGCCAGCGGCCACAGTTGCAGCAGGGAGAGAAGGAAGTGCCACGATATCCAGTCCAGGCTTGCAGCTAGGAGGATTACGCCCACGATGACGATGAGCAGTCCCCAGATCAGCCTTCCGGTTTTCATCGCCTGCGACCCTCCAGAAGCATGGCCACGCCTATCACGATGAGCACAATGGGCCACAGCCTACCCCAGTCCCACCACGTACCCCAGATCTCACGCAGCAGGAATAGGATTCCTATGAGCAGCAGGACCACCCCTGCCCACAGCCTGCGCCGGGCGCGGAGGTCGTTGGGCGTAATCGGTGGCGGAGTAGGTTGGTTGGGCGGTATGTCGTTCATGGTGTTCTCCCGTTGGTCCGGTTTGCGCACCCGAAATCCGCGCATTTCAATTGAATACCCGGGGTTTGCTCTGTTCATACCAAAGCTCCTCACCGAGGTCGACTGAAGCCACCCTTGGGATCTCGTAGAATCTGCACCATCTCCGGCCACGGGCGCGTGTTCAAGACGCTGCTGGGCTCTACCCAACCTCGACGTGCCTCGCCGATGCCGAAGCGCAAAAGGCCAAAACCTTCTGGGTTGTGAGCATCGCTGTTGATGACAAGAGAGACACCGCGGACGACGGCCTCCTGTGCGATGTTGCCGGGGATGTCCAGACGTTCAAAACTAGAGTTGATCTCAAGAGCTGTTCCGGTTTGGGCTGCAAGCTCAAGGATACACTCTACATCGACGTCGTAAGCGGTACGGCGGAGGAGCAGGCGACCCGTGGGGTGTCCGATAGCGTCCACGTGCGGATTCTCCATGGCCGCCTTCAAACGTTTCATGATCTGTTTCCGAGGTTGAGAGAGGGCAGAATGGATGCTTGCCACCACGAAATCAAGTTCGCTGAGCACGCCGTCCGGCAGATCCAGGCGACCGTTGGCAAGGATGTCGAGCTCGCAACCTGCAAGGATGGTAATACCCTCAATCCTATTGTTGATTTCAGCTATAGCTTCACGTTGGCGATAGAGACGTTCCGTGTTGAGACCTCGTGCCACTGCTAGGGACTGTGTGTGATCACAGATACAGATGTAGTCGAGTCCGGCCGACCGGGCGGCAAGAGCCATCTCTTCAATATTGGCTTTACCATCTGACCAATCGGTGTGTACGTGGAGATCGCCACGTAGGTCGGTCCGTTCAATGAGGCGAGGTAGGCTGCCGCCCTGGGCCGCCTCGATCTCACCGCGGTCCTCGCGCAATTCGGGAGGTATCCATGGTAGCCCCAGGTGATCGTATAAGCATGACTCCGCAGGTGTAGTAAAAATGGAGTCTTGGCGCTTGTTTGCTACCCCGTGTTCAGAGATATCGAGGCCTCGACCCAGAGCGTAAGTCCGCAATGCGGCATTATGATTCTCGCTTCCCGTAGCGTATTGGAGTAGGTTGCCGTATGCGGAAGGATCTACCACGCGCAGATGCAGAGGGATACTCGTGTGTGCGGTCCCAACAAGTGAGGTATTCCCCCGTTCCCGGACATGCGCGACCTCGGGAAAGGCAGCGAAAGCGTTCATCACGTCATTTGGCCGGCGGCTGCCCGCCACCAAATCGATACTTTGAACTGTGGAGCAACGACGTCTGATGCTGCCGGCCGTATCGGCAGTGGATACGCCGGGAATATTGCGCAAGGCGGCTGCCAGGTGGTAGGCGTGAGGCTCCGCAAAGCCTAAGAGAAATTGGGAGGAGCGGACATCAATGGCATCGAGTTCTGCGAGCAGCTTCTCCTCAGTGCGGGGACCCATGCCGGTCACTCCAGCTACCTTGCCTCTGAGGCATGCTTCTCTAAGGGCGTCTAGATTGTCGATGCCAAGCTCATTCCAGAGGGTGATGACTTTGCGGGGACCGAGGCCGGGAATATCCAGGAGGTCGACGATGCTGTCAGGGTACTCGCCCCTTAGGTTTTGAAGAAGAGCGGCGTGGCCGGTGTCCACGTATTCTCGTATTGTTTCTTCGATGGTCGCTCCCACTCCCGGCAGAGTGCGCAGCCCGCCCGAGAGGGCGAGCTGCGCCACCGATGTAGGATGGTCGCGGATAATTTGTGCTGCTTTTTCGTAAGCCAGGATGCGGTATGTGCTGTCGCCCTGGAGGGTGAAGAAGCGGGCTATTCGCGTGAGCAGACCGGCGATGTCGGCGTTACGCGGCAATTCGGTAAGTGAAGCGTGCATTAAGTGCGGATATTGTGGAACGGAGTCTGACTCTGATGGCATATCAGTTGGACGGCGTGCCTGCCGGAGAGGATGCTTCCTGCAACACCATTGCCCGGCGCCACCCAATGACCGGCGAGAACCAGATGGGCAAGCCCAGGCAGAGTGCGTGGAATCGCGCTCACGATCACTTCTGGGATAGGCAGCCAGGCTTCGTTGGCGCCCTGCAGATTTCGTGTGTAACGCCACGTGGTATAGGGAGTGGCGACATCCACCAACTCCACCTGGCGTGAGATGCCGGGGTAGTGAAGCTCGAGGCGGCGGATCACCTCTTTGGCTACGCGCTCCTTCTCCGCTTCGTAGCCGGAACGATCGCCTTCGGCGAGGGCGTTCCAATGGGACCACGAAGTCTCGAAGGATGCCTGTATCATAGTTTTCCGAGGCGGAGCGAAATGGGGTGCGTAGTTGAAGATCCTGAGCGACAGGTTTTCAACGGTGGTTTCGCCTACAAAGAAGGGGCGTCGTAACATGAGCACCTTTAGAGGGGTCTCACCGGTGAAGCGTCGTGCTACGCCCAGGCTCACCTGTATCATTGGTCTGCAAAGTTTCCATTCGCGGAAGCGTGTCTTTGCGGCAGAATCGAGATACTTTCCGTGGAGCATCTCGTACAGAGTGGAGTAAGCATCGGCGGCAGAGACAACGTAGTCGGCCTCCAGCACCTCCTCGTTTGCCAGACGTACGCCTACGGCTCTATCGCCGTGTGCCGTTTGTTCTGTTAGGATCTCTTTGACACAGCAGTTTGTCTCCAGTTTTCCGCCGGCCTCTTCCAAGCTTGTCACCATCCTGCCCACCAAACTGATGGAACCCTCGGTAAGCAGGGCCTTCTGACCGTGCGAAAAGGTACTGAGTAGCATCATGAGGTACCAGAGAGGAGTCTCGGGCGCGCACAGCGTCAGCAGAAGTGATTTGATGAGCGGGTGACTGATCTTGGCAACCAATGCACTTACCGGCTGCACGAATATGCCTCCGAAGTAACGGAGCTGGTGTCGAAGCCGCCAGGTTTGCCTCAAGCGGTCGCCGGTGGTCATAATTTCCAGTGGTCGCTCCATCTTGGCCCAATCGAGGAGGCCCATGCGTTTGGTTCCCCTGATCAGATCTTCCACGTGTTCAGCATCGTCGGGCGACAGCTGTCGGAGCTCCAGTGCCAGACGATCCATGTTGCGTGAGATCTCTATAGCCCGATCCGTTCGTTCGTCGAGAAAGCGGCATAGGGTTGAAAGTTCCGTCAGCGGGAGACCCGGAAGCAGGCCGAGATCGTGGTAGAGATCGTATGCCTGCAGGCCCGGGTTTACCCCCGTTAAGAGGCGCACCCCTCCCTCGATAACAAAGTCGCCGCGCCGCCATGTTGCCGCTAAGCCGCCTGCGGCGGTATGGCGTTCCACCACTGTGCAGTCGAACCCCTGTGCCAGCGCGTAGCGGCCGGCCGCGAGTCCGGCCGGCCCTGCGCCTATGACAACTACGTGCATCGTATGCCGGTCCTCCCGGGCGACTTCCTTACCCGCAACAGTTCACGGGTGGCGGGATGCGTGCGCTGCGATCCGCGCCGCCGGTGGGTAGATTGTCTTTAAGTGATTATGTCATGATGGATAAGGAGCCATCTGTCCGCGCCAAAACTATAGTTGAGCTGGGGTGCTGTCGTTTAGGCGCATTTGTGCCGTGGGTATGAGATTTATGACAGTTGGTGCCACACGCCGGGCCGGGGGATACCCGGCGGTAAGGGAACCAAGGAGGAAACATGGCCGACAAAAAGGTGGAGCGTAACGTTCGTTCTTCAGATGAAGAGCGTCCTACCACCCCAACGGAAAAGCTTCAGTCCTCCATATCGAAGACGGGGATGCTGAGTATGGACCATCGAGCGGCCGACAAGGCAAAATCTGGTCTTCTGGACCGCTTCCGTGAGAGAGAAGAGCGGTACCGTCGTGAGCAGTCGATAGCGGACCAGGCAGAGGAAGGGTCTTTGCCGGAAGAGTCTTACACCGGAACGCAGTCCAGGGAATGAGCCGTCCCCTCCGGGCGGTGCCTGTTGCTCCGCAAATCATCCTGGTCACCTCGTATGCCGGAAAGGGCCGTCAATGATCGATAGAGACTATCTCAAGACGCTTGCCGCCTACCATAACGAGAGGGGCTTCATGCTCACGGTGAGCCTGTCCACCAGTCGTCTAGACGACTGGCGTCAAACGGCTCCTACGTTTCTGAATAGCGAGTTCAACCGAATCATCAAAGAGAGGAATCCTGAAAAAGAATACAAACGTATTCTGGAGGAGGACTTCCAGAGGGTTCTGGAAGTCCTCAACTATGAGGTAGAGCAGCGGACGCAGGGACTAGTGGTGGTAGCCGACGGGTCGCAAGGGGTGTTCGAACACCTTCAGTTGCCACTTCGCCTCCAGAACCGGCTGATTGTGGAACCTCATCCATACATCCGGCCGTTGGTCCATGCAATGGCCGTGATGGAATCCTTTCTGGTGGTGCGTGTCAGCCGCGACGAGAGCAGCATCTACCTGGTGGACTGGTGGCAGCTGACGCGGGAGGATAGTTTCGAAGGTCCCTACCTCCGCTCGGGTGATCGCGAGACCGGCGAAGCTCCCGTCAAGGAGTACTACGCTGCCGCCCGCCAAGAGTCTCTTGTGGATCAGCACTTCAAGGATGTGGGCCAGGCACTAGATAGGCTATTGGAAGAGACAGGCGTGCGTCGCGTGGCCATCTGTGGACAGCACGAGATAGCGGTCAAGTTCTGTAGACAATTGCCGGCGCGTACCAACGCGAAAGTGGTTGCGGAGATCCCTTGCGATGCGTCGGCCAGCCTGAACCAGTTATTGGTGGCGGCGCGAGAGGCCATATACGACGCCAGAATCGGCGAACAGAGCCGGCTCGTCACGCGCGTGCACGAGGGATTGGGTCCGCAGGGCCTAGGTGTCGCTGGGTTCGACCAGACCATGCAGGCTCTGGCGTTGGGACAGGTTCAGATTTTACTGGTGGAGCGTGGCCATCGTCCGCCGGGTTGTATGTGTATGCAGGAAGGTTTGATTAGGGTTACAGAGGAGGCTGCCTGCCCGGCGTGCGGCGGCCCAACGATATACTTGGATGACATTCTGGGAGAAGCGGTACGTCAAGCCATACTGCAAGGAGCGGAAGTAGAAGTTGTGGAGCGGGTGGACCTGCTTCACGATATGGGTGGGATTGCGGCGTTGCTACGCTACAAGTAGAAGCGTATGGGATCGGACGATGTGCGGCGTACGTCTTGTCCGCAGTGCGGAGCGCCATTGGTCGTGCCGCGGAATGCCACCGTTTTTTCCTGCTCATGGTGCGGGGCGACTCTTCATGCACAGGAGGGAGTGCCTCTACACTACTTGGAGGAAATCCCTAGGTTTAGTAATGACGGGGCCCGCGAGCTGGCGTTGGCCTGGCTGGCGGGCCCCACTTTTGCTGCGGACGTAGCAGGTCGCAGCACGGTGTACGTGGGACCGGCAGAATCTGTCGCCTTCCTGCGCGTGCGCCGTAGGGACAAAGATGTGGTGATGCCGCTGGACCCGGTGTCGGCGCCTGAAATGGTCCGGCTGTCGTCTGTACCGGCCGACATGAGATCTACTGCGGAAACCGATCCGATTCCCAACTGGGTGGATGCCTCGCTGGTCCGTGACGCGCTTCACCCATTGGCTGCCGACGCGGGCGTCCACGACATCCTGATCGAGAAACGACTCTACTATCCTTTGCAGTATTCGTACCGAGGTAACCAGTATTCGGGCGTTATTCCGGCCGCAGGTGGAAGCCCGCTTTCCAATCGGCGACCCGTACGCCGCGAAATCGTAGGCGAACGGGTGATAGCAGCTGGGGTGGTTGCCCTCCTGTTCTCGGAGGCATTGTTCGTTCCCGGCCTGGCTCTGAAGCTGACAGCGATAGTCGTCACAGGAGCCGGGCTCTTTCCTCTGGTGATGTTTCTGGTGCGTCGATATGGATGAAACGCCGGTGTCGGCAGTGGAGATATTGCCTTTAGGGAGGCCGCAGATGGTGCCCCCTGCGCTTCGTTCGTTATCGTGCCCCAACTGCGCGGGATCTCTGGCTGCACAGGATGGAGAGCGTAGGCTGGAGTGCCTACGTTGCGGCAGTGCCTTCCTTCTCCCTCAGCCGCCAGGCGTCCCTCGACGCTATTTCCCAGTGAGAGTAGAGAGGCTTCGTGCGGCAGGGTTGGCCAAGAAGTGGCTACAGGAAAACCCGGACACTCCTCCGGATATCGATTCAGCCGTGGTGGTGGATGCCCATCTATTGTATGTTCCTATTTGGGAAGCCAAGGCGTACGTTGTAGGATGGGAGTTTGGTCGCAAGTTTAGAGCGCGACAGGAGTTGGTCCGTCAGGGTGATGATGAGTACATCGTTATCAAGATGATAGAAGAAGGCGTCCAGGAGGGGTTGTTCACGGAGAGGAGATTCTATCGAGCGGCCACAGATCTGGCGGCGCTGGGAATAGGTAGACCGCAGGTTTCTGGACGCGATTTCGCGCTGCCGTATTCTGCCGGGGAACTCGAAGAAGGCGCGGCGGTTCTCGATAACAACGACGATTGCGAGCTTGTAATGGCAGATGCCCGGCGGGCATTCCTGAGACCACCCATGGGGACGGCAGGATCGGTCAAACTTTTCTTGCTTCGGGAAGCAATTGTTCTCCTCTACTATCCCTTCTGGTTTTTGCAGTACACGTATAGGGGGCGTCGGTACGAGATCACAATTGATGGCAGATACGGGACCGTTCACTCAGCGCGCGCGCCCGCCGACAACCGTCGGGGCATTGTGGTACTCCTCGGCTCGTATGTTGCGCTGGCTGCTGCCTTGGGAGTGGTAGTTTGGGTTTGGGCCGGTTGGGAAAACGCCAGGGAGATCGTAGTCTATGTCGGTGCAGTGATCGTGGCGTTGACGGTTGGAGTGTATTGGCGGTTTCGTCTGATACGAGAGGTGGAATATCACGCACCCTTCTCCCACTGATCTTATAGAAATGGTATGCACACGGTGCAGGGGGAGATTAGATGCTCCCCCAAATGCCGTGGTGTATCTGTGCCGGGCCTGCGGTCTTGCGTTCGAGGCGGCTGCAGAGCGGCTTGTAGAACTGAAACCATTGACTGCGTCACTAACTACGAAATCGGCTCCTCCTCCGGTGGTGAGGTACCTGGCTGTGTGGCAATTTGCGGCGAGCGTTGAGGTTCGCAGTAAGGACACGCGTTCGGGAGCGCAACCGGAGCATGTGTGGGATGGCGTGAAACGTGCCGCGGCGCCTGGTCCGCCGTTTCTATATGTGCCGGCCTTTGCCTTCGGTCGCCTAGTGGTGCAACAGTTGGGAGCCGGTTTGGTTGAGGCACAGCCTGTGCTTTCTCTGGAGGAGAGGATTCCGTGGGAGGTTCCCTTATTGTCTCTCTTGCACGAAGGCGTCGTTTCTGTGGATGCAGGGAAGGACGAAGGAGGGCCGGGGTTTGGTACGGTGTCTCCCGTCGTGCTGGGCCGCCGTGACGCCGAGGCGGTGGCCCATTATGTGTATCTGGCGGTGGAGAACCGGGGTAGCATTGATCTGCGCCGGATCGATTACCATGTGGACGTCGGCGAAGGAGATCTGCTCTTTCTCCCCGCCGTGTACGATAGGAGATACGTGCGAGACTCGGGGTGGCGCTTTTTGTTGCGCGAGTTCGACGGACTCGTGGCGTGATCGAGAGGGAGGGTTCATGGGTGACATCGGAGCCAGGATCGAGGAGAGCAAGAACTGGTTCGAGCGTGCCGCCGAACGCGTACCCGGCTACAAAGGGTACAAGCAGAAGGAGTTGCGCCGGGAGGCCGACAAGATCCAGCGGACCTTCGTGGCAGAACGTCTGGAGTTCGGTAGACGGGCTCTAGAGAATCTGGAGTTGGACATCAGCCGCAGCGGCAAACTCGATATTCTGGGGATTGTGGACACGGTGGCGCGTAAGCTCAGAACGGTCAAGGATCGGTTCCTTTTTGCAGATTACGGTTACGCAGGATGGTTTGATGCGGTCAAAGTGGATCAGGGTGTCCTGGACAGCATCTATCAGCTCGATGCACAGGCTCAGGAGGCGGCTGTGGCTATAGAGCAGTTGGCCAAGTCCTTAAGGGCGGACAGCCCGTCTTTGCGGGCGGACATCGATATTCTGGACGAGCGTGTGGAGGCATTGGACGAATTCTTTGCCCAGCGCGACCACGTCGTCACGGGCGCTGGGAGGTAGCGTATGGCTCTCATGAATCTGATCGAGTATATCGATCAAGCCGGCAACGAGATGTGTCACCGTATTCCCGAGCACGGATCCGGTGAGTTCAAAATTGGTTCGCAGATGATTGTGCGAGAGAATCAGTGGGCGGTGTTCTATCGTGACGGTAAGGCATTGGATGTCTTTGGTCCCGGACGCCACACGCTGACCACACTCAACATCCCTCTTCTAACTGCACTCATCACCACTCCTCTGTTTGGTGATTCACCATTTCGTTCGGAAGTCTATTTCGTCAACCGAGCGGTGTTCACGGATCTGAAGTGGGGCACGGCGGAGCCCATCCTTTTCCGGGATTCCGAGTTCAAGATGATCCGCCTGCGCGCGCACGGTATCTATACCATGCAAATCGTAGACCCCAAGCTCTTCGTCGAGAAACTTGTGGGAACTAGGGCTATCTACACCAACATCGCTATCGAGGACTTCCTACGCGGCGTGATAGTGGGACGTCTGGCGGATCTATTGGGAGAGAATCTGGATTCGGTATTGGATCTGCCGCGTTACTTCGATGAGTTGGGTGCCGGTCTGAAGGCGCGCACCAAAGATGACTTCTACCAGTACGGTCTCTCGGTTGCCGACTTCATCATCAACGCCATCACACCTCCCGAAGATGTGCAGAAACGTATCGACGAGCGCTCCGGTATGGAGGCGGTTGGCGGCATGGATCGTTACTTCCAGTTCAAGGCCGCACAAGCGCTCGGCAATATCGGTGCCGGTGGCGAAGGCGGCACTGAGGGCGGCGGAACGAACCTGGGTGGCGCAGCCGCGACCGGTCTGGGGTTGGGCGCCGGTGCAGGTCTAGGCATGATGCTGCCCGGTATGCTCCAGCAGGCTATGGCCTCGGGGGCTCAGCCGAAGATGCGCTGCCCCAATTGCGGCACGGACATACCGGCGGACGGCAAATTCTGCCCCAACTGCGGACACAATCTTCAGGCCACCATCAATTGCCCCAAATGCAGCACTACCCTGCCCGCCACCTCCAAATTCTGCCCCAACTGTGGACAGCAATTGGGAGCGCCCGTTCAGGATGCTTCCGCATCTCCTTCCGCTCCTGCGCCTGAGGGACCCCCAGCAGGCGAGGGGAGCCAAGGTGGGACTTCGTCGTAGGAGATGACTGTGCTCAAGTCAACGTATCGTGGTTTTGGAGGCGGCGCCGCATCGCGGCGCCGCCTGCTCATGTTTCTTATGCTCTTGACCGTAGCCGTGCTGATCTTGATACCGACCGCAGAGGCTCAAGCCAAATCTTGGCGCATCGACAGTATGGATGTGGTGCTCGACGTCCAGAAGAACAGCTCCGTTTGGGTGGAGGAAACGGTCACCTTTACCTTCGAAGGCTCGTATTCGTACGTGGGGAGGGTCATCCCAACTAAAAATCTGGAATCTCTAACGGATATTGAGGTGCTGCAGGACGGCCGCCCTCTCCCCCAGGGAAGCGCAGCCGGTACCTGGGAGACCTTCATGGAGGGAGACAGCCGGATCATCAAGGTCAACTTTGCTTTGACGGATGCGTCTGCCACTTGGGTGTTTCGCTATAGGGCGTCGGGTTCCGTGTTCTTCTTTGATGAAGGTGATGAGCTACGCTGGTATGTCTTTGATGCCGACACTCCTGTGCCTATCGGTCGTGTCAGGGCTACTGTGAAGCTGCCGGAACCGGTTCCTCCTGAGCAAATGACTGTAGCTCTCAATACCGGTTCCTCCGTAGACCGAGACTACAGTACGCCGGCTGCGGGTGAGGCGGTTTTTGAAGCGGGTCTGGTTCCTCCTCACACGAACTACTGGGTGGTTGTGGGTTTCCCCAAAGGTGTCGTCAACTTTGAGTGGACGTTTAAGCGGGTTCTTGCGGCTGTGGTCCCGCGGGCGGGCTTTGTACTGCCGATTGCGGTATTCTTAGGTATGCTTCTTATCTGGCGGAAGCGCGGACGCGACGACCCATCAGGGGCGCACGCCAAATATGTGTCCGAACCGCCGTCTGATCTGTCACCCGGCCTGGCCGGCGCGCTGATCGACGAGGAGGCGAATGTCACTGAGGTGACGGCCACTATCGTGGATCTGGCACGACGCGGGTACATCGACATGGTGGAAGATAAAGAAGGTAAGTTGTTCACCAAATCGATTATGACGTTTCGGAAGCTCAAGGAGTTTGACCTGAGCGGCTTTGAGCTGAAGGTGGCCAACGCACTTTTTTCCAAGGACAAGGATTCCGTGAGCACTAAGGAGCTCAAGAACCATTTCTATAAGCACGTTCAACCCATTTGCAACGCCATCTATAACGAGGTGACTTCGCGTGGCTTCTTCTATGGGAATCCGCAGAAGGTTAGGCAGAGATGGGTGAGCATAGCCATCGGCGCGGCGATTGTGCTGGGAGGCCTCAGTTTCCTTATGGCTACGTATGATATCGCCGGCTGGGGTTACTGGGCGTTTGGTTCCATTGTGTCGGTAGTCATCGTTTTTGTCTTCTCATCCAAAATGCCTCAGCGTACGGCGAAGGGGGCGGAAGAGACAAAGAAGTGGGAGGCGTTTCGCAACTACCTACGAGACCTCACCCGCTTCCAAGATATGTCTTCGGCCAAAGAGACCTTTGAGAAGTACCTTCCTTACGCCATCGCGTTCCGGGTGGAGAAGGATTGGGTGCGGAGGTTCCAGGATATGCAGGTTCCCGCGCCTACCTGGTACCATCCGGTCTTCATCCCTACTTATACTGGCGGTTTGAGCGGGACCGGGCGCGCTGCGGGCGGAACAACCGACGGGACGCTTCCCATGGGCGGCGGCGGTTTCAGTCTTGACTCCATTTCGGATAGTTTGTTCTCGGGGCTGAACAACGTTTCCAATACTTTGACCTCGGCTCCGTCCAGTTCGGGGTCGGGACGGGGAGCGTTTGGGGGCGGAGGTGGAGGTTTTGGTGGCGGCTTCTCCGGTGGTGGTGGCGGAGGAGGGTTCCGAGCGGGGTAAGCGACGGCCGGGGGCCGCACGCGGCCCCCGGCCGTCGGACCAACATAGGGAGGAAGCATCCCGATGCAGAGCAGAATCATGGGCATTGTGCTGATTGTGGTTGGTGCGGGTGTCGGCATCTGGCTCGGTTCTGGACTGGCCTCCGGAAAGTCGGTGACGGGTGTCACACTGGGATTTGTGCTTTTCTGTCTACCATTCATTGCGGTAGGGCTATATCTGCTGCTTCGTTCCAAGGGCGAGATAAAAGAGCAAAGTAGGGTGGACAAGGAACGCACCATACTGAACTCGGTGATGACCCGCGGCCGGGTGGGAGTCGCCGACTTGGCGATCGAAACGGACTCCACCCGCGACGAAATTCGCGAATATATTTATGATCTCATTGGAAAGGACCTCTTCACCGGCTACGTGAACTGGGAGAAAGGTGAGCTTGTCTCTGCCGAGGCGGCCAACATAAAGGAAGGGGTATGCCCAAACTGCGGAGGTGCGGTGGAGCTTGCGGGGAAGGGCTTGGTCAAGTGTCCGTATTGCGGGACTGAAACCTATCTTTCTAAGGCGACCGGTGGAGTTTGACCCTTCAGGGCTTAGAGGCCATCACTCGTGGGCCGTCTCCCCTCTTCAGTTGAACGCGTCCTCCGTGAGTAGGTGGTGCAGGTTCTCCAGCGCCCGAAACTGAAGGGCCTTGACGGCCCCCTCCGTTCGGTTCATGGCCATAGCCGTCTCCTGAACGGAGAGCTCGAAGAAGAAGCGGCACTCAATTACCTCGCGCTGATCCGAAGTGAGATAACGGAGCGCCTCCCGCAGAGTGCGTTTGCGCTCCTCCATCAGCATGCGGAGCTCAGGGTCTCCGTCTGGGTCCTGATGGGCCGTGTCCTCGGGTTCCATCTCGCTGTCAACGGGAAGGCGTCGCTTGCGGTAGTGGTCGATGATGCAGTTCTTGGCGATGGTGTAGAGCCAGGTGGAGAATTGTGCGGGCTTGGGCTGGTACCGTGCAATCGCGGCCAGGGCCTTCTCGAACACCGTATTCGCTAGGTCTTCAGTATCTTCATGGCCGGAGATACGAAAACTGATGAATGTATAGACTTGGGCGAAATACATGCGGTACAGGGCCGTGAAAGCCTCAGGGTCACTGCGCGCGGCGCGCATGGCCAGAAGCTTGATTTCATGCTCTGTGGGCTCCACGAGGTGTTCGGGGGGTGCCACAAGTTCCATGCCGATCATATCACCCAGCCTTGGCGGAATCGGTCGTATCTGGTTAATCGGCTTGGAGATGCAATTTCTTGAGTATCACAGCGCAGCTCATTGAAGCCTCGGCACACTGGGGGGCGCGCAGGGAATAGCAACTATCGGGGGCAATCAGCGGCGGTAACCGACGACGACCGGCGACAGCAACCGGCAACCG